>CAZPPU010000034.1:0-12731 GCA_964588515.1 uncultured Nitrospirota bacterium | reverse complement strand
GCTCGCTCCTTCCGCCTTTTTACGGCCTCGACATGGGGATGTCCGAAAAGCTCCTGATAAAGGCGCTTTCCGAGGGGTCACAGACCCCTTCCAAAGAGATTGAAACCCGGTTCAAAAAAACAGGCGACTTGGGTCTTACTGCCGAGGCGCTCATAAAAGGCAAAGGCGGCCTTACGGTAAACCGGGTCTACGAAGAACTGAGGGATATTGCAGAGACCTCGGGCGCAGGCTCTGTGGAGAAAAAGGTCGGGCTTCTCGGGAGCCTCCTACGGGGAGTCGCATCGAAAGAGGCAAAATACATAGCCCGCTTCGTCATAGGCAGGCTCAGGCTCGGAATAGGCGACCCCACCGTGCTTGAGGCCCTTGCGCTTTCGGAAGGCGAAAGGGGCCTCAGACCCCAGCTCGAAAGGGCCTATAACCTATGCTCGGACCTCGGCCTCGTTGCAAAAACGCTCAAGGAAAAGGGGCTCGAAGGCATAAGGGAGTTCAGGGTTCAGGTCGGCTACCCGATTAGAATGGCCCTCTGCGAGAGGGTTTCTTCTTCCGGGGAAATTATTACAAAGATGGGCAGGGCCGCAATAGAGGCCAAATACGACGGCTTCCGCTGTCAGGTGCATAAAGACGGAGAGAAGGTCGAGATATTCTCAAGGAACTTAGAGCGGACTACACATATGTTCCCGGAGATAAGAGAGGCCGCAAGAGAGCGCTTCAAGGCCAAACGCGCAATCTTCGAGGGCGAGGCATTGGCCTATAACGAGGCCACAGGTGAGCTCTTCCCCTTCCAGATAACCATCCAGAGGAAACGGAAGCACGGCATCGAGGCTATCTCAAAGGAATACCCGCTTAAGTTCTTCGCATTCGAGCTCCTTTATGCGGACGGGACCGATGACACGGAAAAGCCCTATATCGAAAGGAGAAGGAAATTAGTCTCCCTCATAGAGAAAAACCCCGTGCTTGAGCCTGCCGAGATGGTCGTCACGGACGACCCCGGAAAAATTCACGATATCTTCGAGAATTCCATAGAACGGGGGCTTGAGGGGGTCGTCGCAAAGAGGCTGGATTCCGCTTATTCGGCGGGCGCAAGGAATTTCAACTGGATAAAGCTCAAAAGGAGCTATAAGGGCGAGCTTGCCGATACCGTGGATTTAGGCATAGTGGGCTATTTTAGGGGCAGGGGGGCGAGGGCCAAGTTCGGCGTGGGCGCCTTCCTTGGCGCGCTTTATGAGCCCGGCACGGATACATTCAAGACCGTAAGCAAGGTCGGCTCCGGCTTCACGGAAGAGGAGTTTCGCGCCCTTAAGGAGAAACTCGATGCCGTCAAAATCCATCACAAGCATCCGAGGGTGGACTCCCTCATAGAGGCGGACGAGTGGGTCGAGCCTAAATATGTGGTTACGGTAACCGCAGACGAAATCACCCGCTCGCCGTCTCATACCGCGGGCATGGACAAAGAGGGCGTCGGCTACGCCCTTCGTTTTCCGAGGGCCGTGGGCTTCATAAGGGAGGACAAAAAGGCGGAGGATGCAAACACCGTCCGTGAGATAATCGAGATGTTCAACCTGCAAAAGAAGGTGAAAGTAGGGTGAGGGGCAGGGAGCCCCTGCGATATTGGGGCAGTGAGCCCTTGCCGCAAATATGATATCCTAAATGGGTGAACCTCTCCAGATTCCAGAAGCCGAGCAGGTACATAGGCCATGAGGTCAATTCCGTAAGGAAAGAGGCCCCCGATGTCGCAGGGGCTCCCTGCCCCAATATCGCAGGGGCTCGTAGCCCCCTCAGGGTCTGCCTGACATTCCCGGACGCCTATGAGATAGGGATGTCCCATTTGGGACTCAAGATCCTCTACCATATAATCAACGACCTGCCATACGCATCTGCCGAGAGGGCCTTTCACCCGTGGGCCGACCTCGAGGCGGAGATGAGGCAAAAGTCCCTGCCGCTTAGTTCGCTTGAGACGGGAAGGCCGCTTAAGGAATTCGATATAGTGGGCTTCAGTCTCCAGTACGAGCTTTCCTATACCGCGGTGCTCAATATGCTCAATTTAGGGAACATCCCGCTCAGGTCGGAAGAAAGGGGGGTCAATGACCCCCTTATCATAGCCGGAGGCCCCTGCACTGTAAACCCCCTCCCGATGTCCCCCTTTATAGATGCCTTTTTAGTCGGAGACGGCGAGGAGGCGATTAAGGAGATTCTTTCTGCCGCCTTCAGATGGAAAAAAGAAGGCGATGGGAAAAAAGACTCCCTCCTCAAGGCTCTTTCCGGGATAGGGGGCGTGTATGTGCCTGCGCTCGGAGGCGCGGTAAGACGGAGGTTTATAAGCTCTCTTGATGACGCCCCGTACCCGCTTAAGCCCATAGTGCCTTTTGCGGAGGTCGTCCACGACCGGCTGAACATAGAGATTTCACGGGGCTGTACGATGGGTTGCAGGTTCTGTCAGGCGGGGATGATATACCGCCCGCTGAGGGAAAGGAGCCCGGAGCGGGTGCTTGAGATTGCCGGGGAGTCCCTCGATGCCACGGGCTACGAGGAGGTCTCCTTCACATCCCTGAGCGCAGGCGACTATAGTTGCCTCCTGCCTCTTCTTAAGGAGTTCAACAAGAGGTTTTCGGACGGAAAAGTTGCGCTTTCACTGCCTTCCCTGAGGGTCAAGGCGGTAAACGAAGAGGTCTTAAGGGAAGTGAAGTCCGTAAGAAAGACCGGCTTCACCATTGCGCCCGAGGCGGCCACCCAAAGGCTGAGGGCCGTGATAAACAAGGACTTCGTCGAAGAGGATTACGAAAAGGCCCTCGTAAGCCTTTTCAAAGAGGGCTGGCATAACCTGAAGCTCTATTTCATGATAGGGCTCCCGACCGAGACGGACGGGGATATCGAGGCCATAAGGGAGATGGCCCGCAAGGCCCTCAGGGTTGCAAAGGGCTATACCGGCAGGTTTGTGAACATCACAGTCTCTGTCTCGCCCTTCGTCCCGAAGCCCCACACCCCGTTTCAGTGGCAGGCCCAGGAGGACATCCCGGAAATGAGAAGGAAGAAGGACTTTCTCAGGGGCGCGCTCAGGGGCATAAGCGTCAAAGGCCATAACGAACATATGAGCGCGCTTGAGGCCGCAATCGCAAGAGGCGATGAGAGGCTCTCCGGCCTGATAGAGGCCGCATATATGGCAGGCGGCGCTTGCACCGGTAGCGCAGGTGGCCGTGCCACCCTCGATGCATGGACCGAATCGTTCGATATAAGCCGGTGGCTGAGGGCGATGGAGCGGACCGGGGTGGACGCATTTGAGTATGCAAGGAGAAAATACAGCCCTGAGGCGCCTTTGCCGTGGGACAGGGTGGAGACGGGCGTCGGGAAGGATTTTCTAAAGAGAGAGCTTAAGCAGGCATTTGCAGGACGGATGACCGAAGACTGTCGGGCAAGCTGTTCGGCCTGCGGCCTCGGGTGTGAGCCGCAGGCTTTGACTTGCAAGCCCAGAGCCGCGGTGGCCGGCCGTCCTCCGGCAACCCTCAGGAGGCCGCTCAGGCTTAGGGTGGAGTTCTCAAAGACGGGCGTCCTCCGCTATCTCTCCCATCGGGAGCTTATAAACCATATCGAGAGGGCCATAAGGAGGGCCGGCATAAGGGTTGATTACTCCAAAGGGTTTCATCCCTCGCCCAAGCTCTCATTCGGCCCGCCGCTTAATGTCGGGGTGGCCGGTCTGAGGGAGTACTTCGACATGGAGGTGCTCGCCCCTTACGACCTCGAAGGCCTGAGGGATATGCTCAACCGGGAGCTTGCCGAAGGCATCCGGATAAGCCGGGTCATGCCCGTAAGACCGGAGGAACCCTCGCTTCAGAGTTTTATATCGAAATACGAATATGAGATAGGGGCAGTGGGGGCCACGGGCCCCGTAAGAGTCGTCCTCATGGATACGGCCCAAAAGAAGGTAAAGTTGGACGAGGCCCTGAGGCAGGGCATAGGCAGGCCCCTGCATGAGCTTTCGGTAACGAGGCTCGCCATGTACGGGTTTGACGGAAATCAATGGCTGACGCCCCTGAAGGGGCCGGAAAGAGACCCGGGAAAAGACAATGAGCAATACCATCCTCATCAATATCACAAGGCAGGAGACCAGAGTAGCCCTCCTTGAGGGCGGACAGGTCTCGGAGTTCTATGTCGAGCGCAAAAGGGACGCAAGCCTCGTAGGGAACATCTACAAAGGGCGGGTCGTCAAGATCCTCCCCGGGATGCGTTCCGCATTCGTGGACATAGGGCTTGAAAAGTCCGCATTCCTCTATGTCTCGGACATAAGGGCCGACATAGTGGAGGACTTCGCACAGCTCTTCGAGGAGGAGGAAAGGCGCGCGCTTGAGCTTTCCGCAAGGCAGGACCTCCCGATAGACGAGCTTATACAGGAAGGACAGGACATCCCGGTTCAGGTCTCGAAGGACCCCATAGGGACCAAGGGCGCAAGGGTCACATCCTATATAACCATCCCCGGCAGGTACCTCGTCCTCATGCCCAATGTAGAGCATATAGGTGTCTCAAGGAGGATAGAAAACGAGCAGGAAAGGGCAAGGCTCAAACAGGCGGTGGAGGGCATAAGGCCCAAGGGCTACGGCCTCATAGTGAGGACTGTGAGCGAGGGCGCAACCACGGAGGAGCTTCAGGGGGACATCGAGTTCCTGGTCCAACTCTGGGAGAACAGCCAGAAGAGGAGGGACAAGGCCCAGTCGCCCGCGCGCCTCTACAGCGACCTCGACCTCACGCTGAGGAGCGTGAGGGACCTGATGGGACAGGATGTCCAGAGCCTGATTATAGATTCCAAGGAGGAGTTCGAGGGCCTTAAAGACTTCGTCGGGACATATTTCCCGAAGCTCTCCGGGAGGCTCCAATTTTACGACGGCGACGAGCCCATCTTCGACGCCTTCGGCATAGAGCTCGACATATCGAGGGCCCTCGGCAGGAGGGTCTGGCTCAAGTCCGGCGGCTATATCGTGATAGACCACGCCGAGGCGATGACCGTCATAGATGTCAACACCGGGAAGCTCGTCGGCAAGACCGACCTCGAAGACACCATCCTCAAGACGAACCTCGAGGCCCTGAAGGAAATCGCCTACCAGATAAGGCTCAGGAACATCGGCGGCATCATAATAGTGGACTTCATAGACATGGAGAGGCCCGAAAACAGGCAGAAGGTCTTCAACGCCTTCCTCGATGCGATGTCCAGGGACAGGGCAAAGAGCACGGTATCTCCCATCTCCGAGCTCGGCATCATACAGATGACGAGGAAACGCGTAAGGGAAAACATAGAGAAAATCCTGAGCGAGCCCTGCTCTTATTGCGAGGGCAAGGGCTATGTGAAATCCCCGCGCACCCTCTGCTATGAAATCCTGAGGAAGACGAGGAAGTTGGCCGCAGGGGGCGGCCAGAAGATAGCCATAAAGGCACACCCCTCGGTGGCGGAGCTTCTCACGGACGAGGAAAGGCAGGGCATAGAGGAGCTTGAAATCAGATACGGCGTGAAGATAATGGTGAACGCCGAGCCCTCCCTGCATCAGGAAAACTACGAAGTCACAAGGCTCGGAGGATGAGGCGCCTTATTGCTCTTACGGGCGGCTACGGGATGGGCAAAAGCGCAGTCCTTGCAATGTTCCGGCAGGAAGGCGCATTTACGCTTGCGGCAGACGATATCGTAAGGAGACTCCTCACGCGGAAGGATGTCCTCGATAAGATGAGGGCGCTCTTGGGTGATAAGGTCTTCGGCGCAAAAGGCGCCCTCCTTAAAGAGAAGGTGTCCGATATCATATTCTCCGACCCCGGGCTGAGGCGCAGGCTCGAGGATGTTCTCCATCCGCTCGTCTTTGAGGAGGTCCAAAGGCTGACGGGGGGCATGAAGGGTATAGTAATCCTCGAGGCCCCCGTGGTATTTGAACGGGGCTACGAAGGCAGGTTCGACAAGACCATCGTTGTTCATACGGACAGAGAGACCGCCATCCGGAGGCTTGAGGCAGTCGGAATCGGAAGGCGGGAGGCCCTGAGGAGATTGGGCTCGCAGATGCCCACGGAAGAAAAAATAAAGCGGGCGGACTTTGCCATCTCAAATAACGGCACGCTTAAAGAAATGAGAAGGCAGGATAAAGACATTTACAGGAGACTCGTCGGGCATAACGCCTGCTTGCCTGCCGGCAGGCTTGTTAGGTGTCATGATGTCCGGGCTCTCGAAGGGCTCAAGGGCAGATATAAAAACATCGTCCTTACGATAGGGAACTTCGACGGCGTGCACATCGGCCACCAAAAGATAATAAGCCGTGTGGCCGAAAGGGCAAAGGCCCTACGGGGAACGCCCGCCGCACTTACATTCGAGCCTCATCCGACAAAGGTTCTTTACCCCGAAAGGGCGCCAAGGACAATTACCCCGATTGAGGAAAAAGCAAGGCTCATTGCCCACTGCGGGATAAAGCTCCTCTGCCTCATAGACTTCACAAAGGAGTTTGCCTCTATAGAGGCCGAGGACTTCATCGGGCGTGTTCTTTCGGGCTCGCTCGGCGTGAGGGAGGTCATAGTCGGGCATAATTATGCCTTCGGCAGGGGAAAGAAAGGGACGACTGCGCTTCTTAGAAGACGGGGTAGGAGGTTCGGGTTTTCCGTCCATGTAGTAAGGCCGGCCCGGGTCTGGGGCGATGTCGTAAGCTCAAGCCGGATACGGAGCCTCATCCTGAGGGGGCGGGTCTGCGAGGCATCGGCCTTCTTGGGAAGGCCCTACACCATCGAGGGCCGGGTTGTAAAAGGCGCAGGCAGGGGCGGCAGACTCTTAGGGATACCTACCGCAAACCTCGAAGTCAAAAACGAGCTGATTCCGAAAGAAGGGGTATACGCAGTGAGGGTCGGACTCCAAGGGGGGCAGTGCCCCCCGCCATATCGGAGGCTCTACGAAGGTGTGGCCAACATAGGCACAAACCCCACATTCGCAGCCCAAAGGGTGAGCTATGAGGTGCACATCCTCGGATTCTCGAAGGACATATTGGGAAAGACCCTGAGGCTTCACTTCATAGACCGCATCAGGGACGAAAAGACATTTCCGGATGCGGATGCCCTGAGGGAGCAGATAAAAAAGGACATAGAGCGGGCACGCGGGATTTTCAAGAGGAAAAGGCCGGAAATGCTTGAGCCCTGAATCGCAGGGGCTCGCATCCCCCTACTTGACTTTAGCCCCGGGCTTGACTCCGGCCTCTATTCGCGGGAAAAGGGGCCTGCCCTTCTGAACTTTTCCGCCGAGAAGCTTATACCCCCCCCACTGTCTCGATGCGGGATTTCGGGGAACGAATTTTCCGATATCTTCCTTTATCCCCAACTGCCTCCATATCTCATCGGCCTTTGAAGGCATGAAGGGGAAGGTGTAAACCGCTATGAGGCGGAGGGACTCGGCGAGGGTGTAAAGGATATGCGAAAGCACGGCATCGTCCTTTACTTTCCACGGGGCGGAGTCCTCGATGTACTTGTTCGCCTTATTGATTATTCCCCATAAGTGGGAAAGTGCGGCATGGAAGTCGAGCCTCAAAAGCAAATCCCCGTAAAGCGGCTCGAACCCTTCGAAGCCGCCCCTGAAATCGTATCCCGGAACCCTGTCTGTTTCGGGCGGTATCTCTCCCCCGCGGTATTTCTCGATCATCGTTAGAGTCCTGCTAAGGAGATTGCCTAAGTCGTTTGCGAGGTCGGTGTTTATCCTTCCGATGAGGGCGGCCTCCGAGAAATCTCCGTCAAGGCCGAAGGGGACTTCCCTGAAGAGGAAATACCTGAAGGCGTCCGCGCCGTATTTGTCAATCATTTCATTAGGGTCAACTACATTGCCCAATGACTTGGACATCTTCCTCCCCGCTACCGTCCACCAGCCGTGGGCGAATATGTGTCCGGGAAGAGGAAGCCCCAATGCCATGAGCATCGTTGACCAGTAGACCGCATGGGTCGTGAGGATGTCCTTGCCTATGATATGCATGTCGGCAGGCCATGGGTCGGCGGCCCCTTTCAGTAGGTACCTCCCTGCCGAATAATAATTCACAAGCGCATCGAACCAGACATATGTCACATAGTCTTCGTCAAAGGGAAGAGGGATGCCCCACTGGAGCCGTTTTTTTGGCCTTGAGATACAGAGGTCGCCCAACTTCCGATGCTTAAGGAAACCCAAGACCTCGTTTCTTCTCGTTTCGGGCATTATGTAATAAGGATTGGCGTCGATGTGAGCGATGAGGTCGTTTTGGTATTTCGACATGAGGAAGAAGTAGTTTTCCTCTTCTATTTGTTCGACCTCCCGTCCGCAGTCCGGGCATTTGCCTTCTATGAGGTCTTTTCCCGTCCAGAACCTTTCGTCCGGTGTGCAGTACCAGCCCGCATATGTCCTTTTTTCGATTTCGCCTTTGTCATAGAGTCGTTGGAGGAGTTCACGGACGACTTTTTTATGACCCTCATCCGTAGTCCTTATGAAGGCATCGTTTGAGATGTCGAGCTTCTTCCAGAGGGCCGAGAAGTTTTCGACCATGATGTCGGCATGTTCCTTCGGTGTTCTGCCTTTTCCTGTGGCGGCCCCGGCCACTTTCTGTCCGTGCTCGTCCGTGCCTGTAAGGAAGAAGACCTCATGCCCTCTCAGCCTGTGGTATCTGGCTAATATGTCGGCGGCCGCGGTCGTATAGGCATGCCCTATGTGGGGCAGGTCGTTTACATAGTAGATGGGGGTCGTGACGAAGAATCTCATTTATCGCCGGGGGTCGCAGGCCCGATATCGGAGGGGCCCGTGGCCCCTTGCGGAGTGGCCGTGCCACCAGTCCCCTTTTTGAATTTCTTCATCCATCTCTTCCTCTTTCTGCGAGGCCGGTTATCCGGCCTCTGCCCGCCGGCGTTTGGGGCTACCGACTCGATGGCCGGGGCCTTCTCTACGGGGGCCGCCGGCTGAGCGCCGACAGGGCGTTCACGCGGAACGCTCTCAACGGCAATAGGTTCGGGCGGAGTCCCGGCCTCCTCTTCTTCGACCTCCTCTTCGGGCCAGTCGGCCGGGTCGTCGTACTCGAAGCCCAGACAGCACATGAGCCTTCCGCATGCGCCCGAAAGCTTCGAGGGGTTGAGCGAAAGCTCCTGGCGCTTCGCCATCTTGATGGAGATGGGCGCAAAGTAGGTGAGGAACGCCCTACAGCACATCTCCTTTCCGCAGACGCCGAAGCCGCCTATCGTCTTGGCCTCGTCCCTTACGCCTATCTGCCTCAGCTCTATCCGGGTCTTGAACTTAGCGGCAAGGTCCTTTACAAGCTCCCTGAAATCCACCCTCGTTTCGGAGACGAAATAGAAAATGACCTTCTTCCTGTCGAGCGTAACATCCGTAGAGACGAGCTTCATCGGAAGCCCTCTTGCCATTATCCTTTCGCGGCAGAAGTCCCATGCCTCTGTCTTGAGGGACTCGTTGTCCTTCATCCGGTTGAAGTCCTCTTCCTGAGCCTTTCTAAGGACGGGCTTAAGCGGCCGTTGGGGGGGGGACTCTTCCTGCCTTTTGCCTGCGACAAAACCCATTCCGAGGCCGAACTCCGATTCGATTATTACGATATCGCCCTTTTGAAGCTCAAGCTCTCCGGCGTCGAAATCATAAAGTTTTCCGCACCTCTGAAACCGTATGGTTGCTATTTCGGTCATTCCCCTGTTCCTTGAAGGGCGCCCCTCAGGATTGTGCCTGCGTAGTTCCATGTAATGGCTTTATTGAGGTTGAACCTGAGGTTCTGTCTCAGCCCCTGAAGCCGGTCGAAACGCTCAATCAGCGTCTCTGTCTCCGCCTTCCCGGAGATTTGCCCGATTTGGGCTGCGAGGTCCTTGTTTATAAGGGTTTCCGTACCGCCCGTAAGTTTATGCACGACGGCATCTCTCATGAGGGCCATGCAGAAATCCAACCACGCCTCCATCTCGTCCCTGTCTTTCCATGCGGCCTTGGACCCGGGCCTCTCTATTTCCTTGAGCTGGGCCAAGAACCCTGCCCTCTCCTCAATCAGGTCTCCCTTGAGGGCAATGCCCGGTCTTCCCATCGAGAGCCTGACGAGGGCTTCTCCGCCTGTGTCGTGCCTTTTAAGGACGGTTTCCGTTTCGGCAGGCGTAAGGGGCCTGAAATTGACCCTCATGCACCTTGACAGTACGGTCGCAGGAAGGACCTCGGGGTTTGCGCTTACAAGGATGATGACGCTCTCGGGCGGCGGCTCCTCTATGGTCTTGAGGAATGCGTTTGCGGCCTCTTCGTTCATCGTCTCTGCATCGTCTACTATGAGGACCTTCATCCGGCCTTCATGGGGCTTAAGGTGAAGCGCGGAGTTGGCGTCCCTGACCTGGCCGACCTTTATCTCCGAGGTCTCCGGCTCGACCACGAGGACATCCGGGTGCACACCGGAGTTTATCTTCCGGCAGGATGGGCATTCATCGCATGCGTCTTTTCCGCCGGAGAGGCAGTTAAACAGTTTTGCGAAATTCAAGGCAGTAAACCGCTTCCCGATGCCGGATTCGCCGGCAAATATGTAAGAGGTAGAAAGCCTCCCTGCCCTAAGTGCGTGCCTGAGCATCCCGATGGGCCTTTCGTGGCCCACGACATCTTTAAGCGCCATATGAAATTATAACCGCAGGAGAGGGCTATTTACAATGAAAGGGGGCTACGAGCCCCTGCGTGATTGGGGCTACGCCTGCTTATTGACCCCGCCAGCAGGGAAGTTTTAGGATTTAGGATGGTAAAGGGGCCGAAGGCAAGGCATGAGGGCTGTCTCATCTTGGCGCTCCATGCGCACCTGCCCTATGCAAGACATCCCCGGCATGAGTTCTTCTTAGAGGAAAGCTGGCTTTACGAGGCCTTGATAGAGACCTACATCCCGCTTGTCGAGCTCCTATCCGCCCTGAACGAAGAGGGTACGGACTTCCGGCTTACCGTTTCTCTCAGCCCGACCCTCCTTGAGATGCTCGATGACGGCCTCCTCCGGGAAAGATTTCTCCGGCATACCGAAAGGCTCATCGAGCTTTCGGAAAGGGAGGTGCGAAGGACTAAGAATACCGTCTTCGCCCCGCTTTCAAGGATGTATAACGGGCGGCTCAGAAAGGCAAGACGCCTTTATAAGCGTTGGGGAGGAGACCTAACGGGCAGGCTCTCCGGCATAAGAGGGCTTGAGCTTATCACGACCGCAGGGACGCATGCATACCTGCCTGCCCTCTCGGTCGTCCCATCCGCCGTCCGGGCTCAGATAGAAACCGGCATATCGAGTTTTAGAAGGCGCTTCGGGAGGCCGCCCGCGGGTCTGTGGCTTCCGGAGTGCGGCTATTACGAGGGGCTTGACAGGCTCTTAAGCCGGGCGGGGGTAAGATACAGTTTTCTTTCCGGCCACGGCATACTCCTTGGAAAGCCGAGGCCCCTCTACGGCATATACCGGCCCGTCAGGTGTCCCGCCGGTATTGCGGTATTCGGCAGGGACAGGGATTCGGCTAAAGAAGTCTGGAGCAGGCATGACGGATACCCCGGAGACCCGGACTACAGGGAATTTTACAGGGATATAGGATGGGACCTTCCCCTTCGCTATCTCAGGCCGTTTATCCATCCCGACGGCATACGGGCGGGCACGGGCATAAAATACTACCGCATAACAGGAGATACCGAAAGGAAAAAGCCCTATGTAAGGGGAAAGGCCCGCGGGAAGGCGGCCCTCCATGCGGAGGACTTCATCCTCAAGAGGCAAAGACAGGTCCGGGAGCTCAGCGCCTTCGGTTTCCGCCCGGTAATTACGGCCCCCTACGATGCGGAACTATTCGGGCACTGGTGGTTTGAGGGCATAGAGTGGCTCGGCGCCGTGCTCCGGGGGCTGAGCAGGCAGAGGGTGGTAAGGATTGTAACGCCGTCCGAATACCTCGACGAAAACCCGGATTTGCAGACTGTAAGCCCGACACTTTCAAGCTGGGGCAAGGGTGGTTACAGCATGACATGGGCGAGCTACAACAACCAGTGGGCCTTGAGGCACATCCACCGGGCCGCCGAAAAGATGGAGGAACTTTCACGGAGGTTTAAAAAGGCGAAAAACCCGCTCTTAAGGAGGGCGCTCAATCAGGCCCGCCGCGAGGCGCTCCTCATGCAGGCAAGCGACTGGCCGTTTATGATAGAAAGGCAGAGTGCGCCGGATTACGGGAGGGAAAGGCTCATCGGGCATATAAATGCGTTCCGTGCGCTTGATAGGATGCTCGAAAAAGGCAAGGTAGATGAAGGGCTTCTTTGTGAGCTTGAGGCTAAAGACGGCATCTTCCCCGCGATGGATTTCAGGAGCTTGTTATAAAGCCGGGAATCCTTTAAAATTCAGCGATGGGAGCGCATAGGGTTCTGGTGTCCCTCCTGGACTTCAAATCCAGTGTTTCCGGACAAAAGCCGGAAGGGTGGGTTCGATTCCCACACGCTCCCGCCAGATTTTCATTTTAGAATCAATAGGTTAGCTCCAAAATAGGGTCAAATTCAAAAGGAGGGATATCCGAACTTCGTCTATAACGCCAAATTAGAAGGATAAACGAAATGCCGGAATTTATTATTTCGCTTTTTGTCCGAAATTTGGGATAATAGACGAAGTAATAATTGACTACAGAATTTGGTCAGCCTGTGAGGAAAAAGTAAATGGCTCTTAATAATTTTGCCCACAACTTCGGCTAACACGTTGCAAAAGACTTACAGATGATGTCCCTGTAAGTTGTTGAAGTAGGAAGCGACCCCCGATTAAAATGAT
>CAZPPU010000033.1:0-13010 GCA_964588515.1 uncultured Nitrospirota bacterium | reverse complement strand
GCTTGTCCGGAATCCCTCTTAAGAAGGACTCCCGACAAGCGGGAGTGACAGAGAGCGGGGACATTACTTATGCGTGCCTCAATAATATCCTGTCCCTAATCTTCTTTGCAGTTCTTGTCCTAAAAAACGCACTATAGGTCGGACAAAATAGCCCGATTTTTTATTACAGCATGTGGTATAATGTAATAAAAATGATCAGGTCTTTTGCCGATAAGGAAACAGAGATGCTCTTCATTACCGGGAAAAGCAGAAAATTCCCCGAGGCGGTATGCAAAGTCGGCATAAGAAAGCTCGACTATTTAAATGCGGCAATAAGTCCCGATGACCTGAAAGCGCCTCCGGGCAACAGGCTTGAACTCCTGAAGGGCAGGCTCAAAGGGAAATACAGCATAAGGATAAACGACCAGTATAGGCTGGTTTTCAGGTTTGAGGCCAAAGATGCTTACGAAGTGGAAATAACTGATTACCATTAAAAAGGAGGAGACGATGTACGACATAAAGAGACAGCCGAGCCATCCGGGATGTATTCTCAGGGAGGAGTTTCTCATCCCGCTTGGATTCTCACAGACCGAGTTTGCCGGGAAGATTAAGACGACATTTCGGACTATAAACGAGATACTGAATGAAAAGCGGAGCATCTCGCCGGATATGGCTCTGCGGCTTGCCCGCTTCCTCGGCACATCCGAAGAGCTATGGCTCAACCTTCAGGACAAGTATGACCTCTATAAGGCAAAGGAAAGGAATAAGGATATTCTTAAGGAGATACGACCGATGAAAGCGGCGGTAGGGATGTAAGCAATCATTTCCTTTTGACGCCAAGACATGGGGGGCACGATACTCAAGGGGAGGAATCGCCCGTGAAATCGCCCCCCAGTTCCTTTCTTGTAAAGACCGGGCCGTCCGTGCATACGAAGCGCGGCCCCATGTAGCAGTGGCCGCATTTGCCCACCCCGCACTTCATGTGGGCCTCAAGCGTCGTGATTATCCTTTCATCGGGTATGCCCCTTTGGGAAAGCCTTTCCATAGACGCCTCTATCATCACGGGCGGGCCGCAGACATAGGCGGTTGCGTCTTTTAAGTCCTTGGAAACCGGATCGAGGAGCGTTGTGACCAGTCCGACACAGCCCTGCCACCTTTCGTCCTTACAGTCAACCGTTTGGGTTGTCTTTATCCCGGATGCCTCCCATCCGGGAAACTCGTCCCTGTAAAGTAAATCCCCCGGGGTCTTTGTCCCGCAAAATAAAAAGACCTCTCCGTAGTCCTTCCTTCGCCGGACGAACTCAAGGACAAGCGGTCTCAGGGGCGCAAGCCCAAGCCCGCCTGCCATTATGACGATATCCCTGCCCTTTGCGAGCTCAAGCGGAAAGCCCCTTCCGTAGGGGCCGCGGAGGCCAAGCTTGTCCCCGGTCTTCAGGCTGTGGAGCGCGCCCGTCACAAGGCCTGCCTTCCTGACGGAAAAAGAAAGCGGCTCGTCCGCGCCCGATGTTACGGATATGGGCGCCTCCCCATAGCCCCTGTCCCGGGCTGAGTCCGACCGGCCTTTCAGGGCTGACCTTTAAGAGGCTCGGAGCGGCCGGAAGAGGGCCGACCTCCTCTATGCGGGCGTCGAAGGGCTTATAGATGTTTTCCGCCATTTCAGCTTATCTCGTCTTTCATCCTCATGACGACCGTTGCCATGTCTATTCTTCCCGGGCAGGCTATTGCGCACCTTCCGCAACCCACGCACCCGAAGGCGCCGTATGCCTCCGGATAGTAAATCAGCTTGTGGTAAAACCACCTCTTTGTCCTCAGCGTCTTTTTCTCCGCAGGAAGGATATTGCCCGCAAGCCGGGTAAAGCCCTTAAAAAGGCATGCATCCCATACCCTACTGCGCTCGGCCGTCTCCCCGTATGCCCTGTCCGTGGCGGTAAAGCATGTGCAAAGCGGGCATTCATAGACACAGCCGCCGCACTCGATGCACCGTGAGGAGACTTTCTCCCAGAAGCCCTCCTTGACCTTACCGGCGAGCATGGCCTGCCTTGCCGCACCCAAGTTTATGCGCCTCTGAAAGGACGCCTTCGAGCTTAGCTCTATCTCATACTGGTCTTCGAGGTCGGCCCTTTGGGGTTTCCTGAAAAGGAACGAATGCCGGTTAAGCAGGCGCTCCGCCTCCTTCGAGCCGGACCGGACAAAATACCTGTCCCCTAAGTCATAAAGCTGGATATCGAAGCCTTTTTTAAGATACGGCCCGGTGCCGAGCCCCGCGCAAAAGCATGTCGGGTCGGGCCTGTTACAGACGATAGAGATAAATAAAGTATTTCTCCTCCGGGCCTCGTAGTAAGGGTCCGTATAGCCGTTCAGATAAAATTTGTCTAAAAGCCCGATAGCGGACATATCACAGCTTCTTACCCCGAATACGAGCCGTTTCGAGTCGTCTTTGAGGTCTAAAACCCCATCTCCGGTCTTTTTAAAAAGCGGCTCGAACTGCGGGAATAGAAACTCCTTCGGCGAGGGGATGGATGCCGGGCAATCAAGCGCAATCTCGTGAATGTTTTCTATGCTCTCGAATACTATGTCGCCCCAATATCGCTGGGGCTCGCAGCCCCCCTTTCTTAGCGGGGCAATGAGGTCCATGCCGTTTCTTAACTGCCTTAGCCAGTAAGCGAGGTTGTTTTTATCCAATATCCGGCTTTTCATTGCGTCCTTCGGCATACTACAGGGCCTCCACCTTTACGGCGCAGACCTTTAGCTCCGGGATTTTCGCATGGGGGTCGAGCGCAGGGTTCGTAAGGAGGTTCACCGCGGCCTCCCTGAAATGAAACGGGATGAAGACCGTGCCTTCCGGGACACGGCCCGTAAGCCTTGCATCTGCGGTTATCGAGCCTCTTTTGGAGGAAACCTTTATAGGGGATTTGTCTTTTATGCCGAGCCCCCGTGCGTCTTCCGGGTTTATCTCTACGAAGCAGGCAGGCTCGTCCCTTTCGAGTATGCATGTCTTTCTTGTCATCGTGCCGGTATGGTATTGGAATGCGACCCTTCCGGTCGTAAGCAGGAAGGGGTATTCCGAATCGGCCTCTTCTGCCGGAGGGGCATACCCGACGGAGATGAAAGAGCCGAGGCCCTTTACGAATTTCTTTCTGTGCAGGTAAGGCGTTCCGGGATGCCCGGTCTCGGGGCATGGCCACTGAAGGCCAAAGCCCCCTTCGCGCAGGGGCTCGTAGCCCCCAAGCCTGTGATGTCTCACTCCGGCATAAGAGGGGGTAAGGAGCGCAATCTCTTCCATTACTTCATAAGCGCCCCGGTAGCTCATCCGGAGGCCCATGAGCCGGGAAAGTTCGCATATTATCTTCCAGTCCGGCATGGCCTCGCCGGGCGGCGGCAATGCCTCTCTTAGGAGTTGCACCCGTCTTTCCGTGTTGGTGCATGTCCCGTCCTTTTCGGCAAAAGAGGCCGCAGGCAGGACGACATCCGCATGGGCGCATGTTTCGGTAAAGAATATGTCCGAAACGGCGAGGAATGCGAGCTCGTCGAGCGCAGACATCGTATGGCCGAGGTCCGGGTCGGACATTGTGGGGTTTTCGCCCATGATGAGCATCGCCTTGACGCCTCCTGAAAGCATCTCGGTCAGTGTGAGGCCGGGCGATTCGGGGACTTTTTTCCCCCATGCCTTTGAAAACTTCCGCCTTGCCTTCGGATCGGCGACGGGCTGATAGCCGGTCAGGAAATCCGGCAGTGCGCCCATATCGCATGCGCCCTGCACATTGTTCTGACCCCTCAGGGGGTTAAGTCCGGAATGCGGAAGCCCTATGTGGCCGGTGAGCATCACCAAGTCCGCACACGCCCGGACATTGTCCGTGCCGGTTATGTGCTGGGTTATGCCCATCGAGTAAAAAAGCATGCTCCGCTTCTCGGTCGCATAGACCCGCGCCGCACGCCTTATGTCCGTTGCGCTTACGCCGGTAATCCGCTCGGCGGCCTCGGCAGTGTAATCCGTAAGAAGGGCCTCGAAGGCATCGAAGTTCTCGGTCCTTCGCCTCACGAACTCCCGTTCGACATGGCCCTCTTCGAGGATTGAATGCATGATGCCCAGAAGGAGCGCCGCATCCGTGCCGCATTTATGCCTCAGGTGCAGGTGGGCGAGTTCGGCTATCTGCGTCCTCCGCGGGTCGGCCACTATGAGGGTCGCCCCCCGGTCGAGGGCGTCCAACATGTGCATGGCTATCATCGGGTATTGCTCGGTGACATTTGCGCCTATCACGAAGAGCGCTTTTGCGTCCCGGATTTCGCTTACCGAGTTGGTCATTGCGCCTGCGCCGAATGCGGTGGAAAGCCCGCCCAAAGTCGCGGAGTGGCAGAGCCTTGCGCAGTGGTCTATGTTGTTTGTGCCTACGGCCGCCCGTGCGAACTTCATCATGAGGTAGTTTTCCTCGTTTGTGCACTTGGCCGAGCTCAGTACCCCGATTGCGTCCGGGCCGTGGGTTTTCTTGATGCGGTTAAGTTCCCCGGCGACTTTTCTCAGGGCCTCCTCCCACGAGGCCCGCCTGAAGGGGCTACGAGCCCCTGCGATATTAGAGCCGCCTTCTCTGATAAGCGGGTATTTGAGCCTTTCGGGGTGCTCTACGAACTCATGGGCGTTCCAGCCCTTTGCGCAGAGTGCGCCCATGTTTACGGGATGGTTTCTGCTCGGCGAGACGCCCCTTAGCCTTCCGCCTTCGACATTGAGGTAAAGGCCGCAGCCGCACCCGCAGTATGGGCATACGGTAAGGACCTTCTCCATGTGTTTAGTTTACTCCGGAGAGGGCGGAAGCGCAAATAGGGCGAGGGCTAAATATCGCAGGGGCTCGTAGCCCCTAAAGCCCGTGTTTTTTCATCTTAAGGAAGAGGCTTTTCCTGCTCATGCCCAAGAGCCCTGCGGCCTCCTGCCTCCGCCACCTTGTTTTTTCGAGGGCGGAGAGTATGAGCCTCTTTTCCTCTTCCGACCTGAGGGTTTCCAACTTGTCTTTAAGCGGGGGAGGCACGGCCTCCCCCGATATCGGGACTACGAGCCCCTGCGATATTGGGGCCACGGCCCCCACCTCTTGTATAGTCTCTTCGGAGAGGGCGTTGCCCTCCTCTACGACCATCGCCCTCTGGAGGACATTTTCAAGCTCCCGGACATTGCCCGGCCAGCGATAACTCAGAAGGAGCCTCATCGCGGGCGCCGATACGCTCTCTATCTTTTTGCCCATCTGCCTCGAATATGTCTTGAGGAAATGGGCCGTAAGAAGGGGTATGTCCTCTTTTCTTTCGCGGAGGGGCGGGACCTCTATCTCAAAGACTCTAAGCCTGTAGAGGAGGTCTTCCCTGAAGAGGCCCTCCTTGAGCATCCCTTCTATGTCTTTATTCGTGGCGGATATGACCCTGAGGTCTATGCTTACCGGGTTTTTTCCGCCGAGACGCTCTACCTGCCTTTCCTGAAGGACCCGGAGGAGCTTTGCCTGAAGGCCGGACGAGAGGTCTCCGATTTCGTCGAGGAAGATACTCCCGCCCGATGCCCGCTCGAACTTTCCGGTATGGCTCCGGACGGCGCCCGTGAATGCGCCTTTTTCGTATCCGAAGAGCTCGGACTCAAGCAGGCCCTCCGGGATGGCCGCACAGTTTACGCTTATGAAGGGGCCGTTGCGCCTCCTGCTTAGCCTGTGAATCGTCTTTGCGATGAGCTCTTTGCCCGAGCCCGACTCCCCGGCAAGAAAGACCGTGACATCGGTCTCCGCCACCTTGCTTGCAAGCGCAAGGGCCTTCTTCATCCGGGGGCTTTCGGCTATGAGGGTCTCCTTCTCGACGATGTCCGCCTTGAGCGCGGAAAGCTCCTTTTTCAGCTCGTATTTTTCGAGCGCCCTTCTTATGACCGTCCTTACGACCTCTATGTCCGCGGGCTTTGTAAAGAAATCATAAGCCCCCTCTTCCACGGCCCTCACGGCAAGCTCTTTTGAGCCGTATGCGGTTATCATTATTACGGGCATGTCCATGCCCTCGGCCTTGAGCCTCGATAGGAGTTCAAGACCGCTCAGGCCGGGCATCTTCTCGTCTAATATTGCGAGGCTGTAGTCGTTTTCCCGGAGGAGGCGGAGGGCCTCGCCCCCGTCCCCTGCGATGTCGAAGGCAAGGCCCTCTTTCTTAAGGAACTCGGCCATGAAAAACTGCACGCCCGGGTCGTCGTCCGCAAGGAGGATTCTGTGCTTCATGGAAGCCGTACCGTAAATGCGGTCTTGCCTCCGGCGGAGGCTAAAGCGATATCCCCGCCCGCCTGTCTCATGACCGCTTGAGCTATCTTAAGGCCCTGTCCCCGTCCCGCGCCCTTGGTGGAAGCGCCCTCTTTGAAAAGTTTCCCTCTAAGCCCTTCTTCGATTTCCGATTCGCTTGTGATTTCCACCGTCATGCGTCCGTCTTCCCTGCCTGCGGTTATAAACACCCTGCCTTCGGGTGGAACGGCCTCGTATGCGTTGAGGACGATATTATAAATCCCGTGAAACACCCTTTCGTCCATAACCATATGCGAGGCGGAATCATCCTTATACCGCTCGATAAGCCCGACGGGCTTGCCTTTAAGCGCCTCCTCGCAAAGGAGCCTTATCCTGAATATCATTTCCTTAAGCGTACTGCCCTCGAATTGCGTATCCCGCATTTCATAAAGGCCGTCAACCACCCTGTTGAGCCTGTCCACTTCCTTTATGATGGTATCCAGATAAATGCCCTTGGGGTCTTCCTCGGCGATGTCCTCTTTTATGAGCTGGGCAAAGCCCCTGATGGAGGCAAGCGGGTTTCTGACCTCATGCGCAACCGCCATTGCAAGGCTTCCGATGGAGGCAAGCCGTTCGGCCTTCCTAAGCTCAATCAGCATCTCTTTCATCTTTGCGGCGTCCTTCAGTTCTGCTATATGCCGCCTGAACGATACGGCCATATCTTTAAATTCAGGGCTTAGGGAGCCGAACGCCTCTATATCGCCCTGCCCTGCCCTGAGGAGACTCTTTGCAGGCCTGATGAGGGAGTAGGCCACGACTATTCCCGATAACAAAGCGGCGGCCCCGAGAATATACGCCCATGTCTCGATACTGCGGTAAACGGAGACGAGACGCTCCGCGCGGGCCGTCTCCATCTCAAGCAGGGGCCGGAACTCCGAGAGTGCAAGCAGGAAACCGCTTATCGCAAAGAGGAGGAAAAAAGCGGGCAGGAGCGCAAAAAGCCCAAAATAGAATTTCCTCTTGAGGAGGAAAAACCTTATCTCTTCAAGACGCTTATTATGTCCCATATCGGAAGGAATATGCCGAGCGCAAGGAAGAGGACCGCACCGGCAAGGACGAATATGAGGACCGGCTCGATTGTGGTCGAGAGGTTCCTCAGGGCGTACTCGACCTCGGTATCGTAGTAATCCGAGACCTTTACGAGCATGTCGTCGAGCGCGCCGGACTCCTCGCCTACGGCCACCATCTGCACCACTATCGGCGGGAAGACCCCCGTCTTAAGCATCGGCTCGGAGAGCCCCTTGCCTTCCCTGACCTCGGCCTTGATGATGTCCACGGCCCTGCCTATTATGACATTGCCTAAGGTGCCCGATACTATGTCGAGCGTATGGAGCATGGGTATGCCGCTTTTGTAGAGCGTTGCGAATATCCGGGAAAACCTCGACATCACGGACTTTTGGACGATATCCCCGATGATGGGGGTCTTGAGTTTGAGCCTGTCCCAGTTCCATCTGCCGGGCGGCGTCTTGATATACCCTCTTACGGCAAGGACGGCCGCAACCGCCGCACCCAACATCAGGTACCAGCCTTCCGTAATCGCCTTGTTGAGGGCGATGAGGACCCGTGTCGGAAACGGAAGCGTCACCTTGGCCGAGCCGTAGATGGCCGCAAACTTCGGGACGACGAATGCGGTGAGAAAGAGAAACGCTATGGCGAGCGTGCCTATGACGAGGACCGGGTACCTGAGGGCGGTCTTCACTCTCGCCCTGGTTACGGCCTCGTGCTCAAGCAGGCTTGCGAGCCTTTCGAGTATGTCGTCAAGGACGCCCGCCTCCTCGCCGACCCTCACCATGCTGAGGTAAAGGGGCGAGAAGACTGCGGGGAACTTCGCAAGGGCCTCGGAAAACGACGAGCCCCCCTCTACGATGCGCCTCACTTCGGCTATTACGGATTTGAGCAGTTTGCTCCTTGACTGCTCCTCGAGCGTATCGAGGCACCTCATGAAGGAAATGCCCGCCTTAATCAGCGTGGCAAGCTGTCTCGTGAAGACTATCAGGTCCTCGGAGCTCACCCTCCCGAAGATGCCCGCGCCTACGACCCTCTTCTTGGAGGCCTTCACTTCTACGGGGATATAGCCCCGCGTGAAAAGCTCCTCTGCCACCGCGGACGGGGAATCCCCGTAAGTGACCCCTGTCAGGACCTCTCCGGTCTTGCTCCTCACCTTGTAAGAGTAGGCGGGCACTATTCGGCCTCGGCCTCCTCGGTGACCCTCATCACCTCCTGTATGGTCGTGATGCCCTTCAACGCCTTAATGAAGCCCTCCTGTCTCATCGTCCTGAAGCCCTCGGAGACCGCATACGCCTTTATTGCGCTTGCCGGCGCCTTCTGGACGATGAGCTTTTTTACGCCTTCGGTGATGAGCAGGAGCTCGAAGAGGCCCTCCCTTCCGAGGTACCCCGTGTTCCTGCACACCTCACAGCCCGCCCCCCTGTAAAGGACCTGCTCCCTGCCTTCGAGCCCTATCTCCCTGAATATGTCCATGTCGGGCGCATCGTGGACCATGGTCTCCATCTCGTCCTTGTCCGCCTTCCTCTTTATGGTAAAGCTCTGCTTGCAGTGGGGGCATATCCTTCTGATGAGCCTCTGGCCCAGGACGCCAATCAGCGAGGAGGTTATAAGAAAAGGCTCCACCCCCATGTCTATCAACCGGGCTATTGCGCCCACGGCCTCGTTCGTGTGCAGGGTGGAGAGAACCATGTGTCCGGTGAGCGCCGCATGGGTTGCGATGGCCGCCGTGTCGAGGTCCCTGATTTCGCCCACCATGATGACATCCGGGTCCTGCCTGAGGATGGACCTCAGGCCCGAGGCGAATGTGAGGCCGGCCTTGGGGTTTATCTGCACCTGGTTTATTTCCTTGATGTTGTACTCTATGGGGTCTTCCACGGTGATGATGTTCTTTTCGGTCGTGTGTATGTTCCTCAGCGAGGAGTACATCGTGGTGGTCTTCCCACAGCCCGTGGGGCCGGTGGAGAGGAGGAAGCCGTAGGGCTTTTGTATGAGCCTTTCATAGGTGCGGAGCGTCTCCTCGGAAAACCCGAGCTCTTGGAGCGTCGGAAGTCCGGTGGTCTTTTCGAGGAGCCTGAGGACTATCTTTTCCCCGTGGAGCGTGGGGAGGGTGGAGGCCCTGATGTCGAACTGCCTGCCTTCGATGTTCACCGGGAACCTGCCGTCCTGAGGGACCCTTTTTTCCGCAATGTCCATTCCGGAGAGGATTTTCACTCTCGATACGATCCCCGGATGCATGTGCTTTGGCGGTCTCATCACCTCGTGCAGTATGCCGTCTATCCGGAACCTTACCCTCAAAGACTCAAGCGCCGCCTCTATGTGTATATCGCTTGCCCGCCCTTTTACGCCCTGAGCGATCACCGTGTTTATGAGTCTCACGCCCGGGGTTTCCTCCGCGGCCTCCCGTTCGGCCTCCGCGGGCCGGGGTTCGGCCTCTATCGCCTTGAGGGCCTCGTCGAGCTCCGCCCCTTTGTAGAATTTATCGATGGCCTTTAGAAGCTCGGATTCGGTCGTAACGACGGCATCCACCGACATCCGGGTTATGCGCCTTATCTCGTCTATTGCGAAGACATCGAGGGGGTCCGCCATTGCGAGGGTCAGTTTTCCGTCGGAGACCGTAACGGGCAGTACCCTATGCCTCCTTGCGATGACCTCCGGGATGAGCGATACGACATCCGGCGCAGGGGAGACCGCCTTCAGCTCCCGGAAAGGCATGCCCAACTGCGCGCTCAGCGCCTCGGCTATGTTGATTTCCGAGACGAGGCCCATCTCCACGAGGGTTTCGCCGAGCCTCTTTCCGAGCCTTCTTTGCTCCTTGAGGGCCTTGTCCCTCTGGGCCTTCGTTATGAGCCCGGCCTCTATGAGAAGCTCGCCCAAAAACTTTTTCTTAGCAACCATGCCTAATGCGCCTTGACGACGCCTATGCCTTTAAGGGTTACGGACAGGTACCAACTGTAGTCTTCGGGCTTTTTCACATAGGTAAGGGCGACTGCCCAGCACTGTCTTTGATACCCTATGCCTGCGGTGAGATTCCTCATGTGCCCCTCTTTTAAATCATACCAGAGCCTACCCTCAAGAGACAATGCCCCCGGGTTTGCGAGGAGGCCGAAGCCGGCCGTCGTGAGGTCGCCTGCGCGGGCATACTGAATGCCTGCGGAAAGCCCGACCCCGTAAAGCTCCGTGGAGAGTTCCGACGAGGCATCTCTCAGGGCGCCTTCGCCGGTGTCATAGGTCATGTCCGCCCTGAGCCCCGGAGGTTGGGCCTGAAGCCCGAGCCTCAGGGTGCTTCCGCCTTCCATGTCGAAGTCCTCGACCGCCTGAAGGGTGAGGAATTCCCTTTTCTCGCTCCTCAAACGGTTGACGAGGGAGAGCTTAAGGGAATGCCGGTTAAGGCCAAGCTCCGTGGAATCGAATACCGGCAGGTCTCCCCGGCTTTGATGGGCATATGTGTAACCTGCCGAGGGCTCTATCGCATGGGCGAAACCCCGGTATCTCCTCCGGAGGGCGGTTGAGACCGAGGCGGTGTAATCTAAGGTTTCCCTGTTATCGCCCCCGCCTGTGCTTTCGATATGATAAAGGGCCTCGCCAAGGCCTACCGACTGAGAGAGCCTGAGGCTTTTCCCTGCCGTATGCCATGCCCTGAAACCGATGGCGAGCCTCTGGCCGGAGGGGCCGTCCTGTCTTGTGAAGTTAGTCGCCCCTGCATTAAAAGAAACTGTCAGGGGGCTACGAGCCCCTTCGGGATAAAATATAAACCCGGCCTCGGGAAGTCTTTGAAGGACGGTCTTTTGGCTTATGCCTTCTTTAAGCTCGGTGTAGTGGTTACCCCTCAGGTAAAGCATCGAGCCTTTAAGGGGCGCGCGGACCTCGAAGTTCGATTCCAAGAAACGCCTTGAGCTTTCTTCGTGCTTGACCTCGTAAAGCCTGAAGTATTGTCTGCGGTTGAGGAGGTTTAAGTTGAAAAAACCCGATTTCTGTTCGTGTGCGGCCCTGAGCGTCCAGAAGTCCGTGTGGAGTTTCCTGTCCCTCTGGTGGCTTACATAGGCCCTGCCTTTTAAGTCGGGTCTTTCTATATACCTGTATTCGAGGGCCTGTCCGAGACCCCTTTTGGTATAGACATCGAGATAAAATGTTGCATCTCGGTTTTCCGAGATAGCCCAGAAAAAGGGCTGTCTCCAGTAACCGCCCTTTGTGCTTGAGTACCCGGCATCGGGAAGGAGAAGCCCGGTCTTTCTCTCTATGAGGACGGGCGCCCAGATGTAGGGCGCATAAAGCACGGGCACGCCCTTGACCGAGAGCGAGGCGTGCTTGAGCGCGGCCCTGTCCCCTACGATGATATCGGCATCACGGCTCCGGATGCACCACGCTACGAGCCCCTGCGATTTTGGGGCGTCGCATGTCGTAAAAGAAGCCTTCTTAAGGCGATATCGCCACCTGCTCAGTCTCCGGAGCTCTCTTGCCTTGATGTGGTAATTGTCTTTCTTTATGAATGCGTATGCCTCATAAAGCGTGCCCGTATCGTCCTCGAAATCGAAGTCCCCGCTTTCGGCCTTTATGGTTATCTCCGGGTCTTCGTAGGAGACATTCCCCTTGAGCGATACCTTTCCGGTCTTCCGGTCGTGCGTCATCTCATCGGCCTTAAGCACGGCGTCTTCTCTTTCAACACGGACATTGCCCCTTGCCGTGTAGATGCCTTCTATTTCATCGATGTAATCGGCCGTAAGGTTCATCTCGGCGCCCCATGCGGGCACGCTTAGCATGAGCCATAATATGAGGAGCATCGGCGCGGCCTTGCAGTTCACCGGACTTCCCTGAGCTCTCTTAAGATGCCCGTCTCTCCCATTGCGGCCTTTGCCTCTCCGAGGGTGTAAAAAGAGCCGGATACGACTATAAGCCCGTCCGAGGCCATCGCCTCCTTTAGGGCGTCCGCCACGGAAGGGGCGGTCTTTGCGATATAGCCCATTCGGGAGGCTTGCTCCTTAAGCATGGATGCGGACGCAGCCCTTTCATAAGTGAGGTCCGAAAAGACGACCTCATGTGCGAGGGGAAGAAGCGGGCCGAGTATTCCGGGTATATCCTTGTCCGCCATCATGCCCATTATGAGGGTTATCTTTTGCCCTCTTGTGAGCGGAGATTCCCGAAGGGTTTCTGCAAGGCAGAGCGCGGCCTGCGGGTTATGCGCGCCGTCTAATATTATGTGCGGTGGGATGAACTCGAACCTTCCGGGCCACCTTGCATCGCCTATGCCGCGCCTTACGGTCGTGACGCCAATATCGCAGGGGCTCCCTGCCCCATCGCAGGCGTCCGTGACGCCTTTTATCGCAAGCCCTGCGTTTTCGGCCTGATGCCTCCCGCAAAGCGGAAGCGTAAGACCGGGGATGCTTTGTCTTCCGGAGAAGTAATCGAAGGATATCCCCTCTCCGGAATAGCCACGGAATACGGAGTCGAAGTCCCTGCCCATGACATGAAGCGGTGCGGACATCTCTTTTGCCCTGGTCTCGATGACCTCCATGGCCTCCGGAAGTTGGGGGCATGTAATTACGGGCGTCTCCTCTTTTATGACCCCTGCCTTTTCAAAGGCTATCTCCCTGAGGGTCCCGCCCAAGAACTCCTTATGGTCGTGGCCTATGCGGGTGATGATTACGGCTTGTGGTTTTAGGACATTTGTTGCATCGAGCCGTCCTCCCATGCCGGTTTCTAAGACCGCCCAGTCCACTCCTTTTCGCTTGAAATAAAGGAACCCCA
>CAZPPU010000032.1:5169-13023 GCA_964588515.1 uncultured Nitrospirota bacterium | reverse complement strand
GCTCATCGGGGTTCCCCCTATCGCCTCCCCCGCCTTTCAGGGGGTAAGCCCTGAAACCCTCTTTTTTTATCCTCTCAAGGAGACTGTTGTTTTCCGTGCGGGTCGCAAAGACCGGCTCAAAGCCCATCCCGCTTATGCCCTGAGCGAGGGCTATGCACCTCATCAGATGTCCCGTGCCTATGGCGGCTGAGGCATCCACCCTGAATAGAACCTTCTCTGCGCTCATAACCCCTTCTGCCGGATGCCCATGTTTATCAGGCAGAGGTCTTTTTGCCTCTCCGCCGGGGGCCGCGCTCCCTGCCTATGAAATACTCGGCCATCTCAAGGTCTTCCGCTACGTCCACCTCTATGGAGTATTTCTTTTCGTGGATGAAGGCGTAGAGGCGCTCGCCGAAATATGCGTGGGCCGTCCTATTGCCCTCGGTCCTCATGAGGGTATCGGTCCTGACGGCCTCTATCGCCCCGTCAATGAGGTAAAGCTCCGGAAGATCCTGCTTCCTGTAGGAGGTGGTCTGCCCCATGAAGGGAGCGACCTTCCCGCTTGCGTCAACCCTCTTCATCCACTCTATCCGCTGGTCTACCTCGTAGACGGTGGCTACGGATTCCGCCTCGGGGTTTTCAAGCAGCGCCCTTATGACCTCGTCTATCTCGCCTTCTTTCCTGACCGGCACGTTAGCCTGAAGGAGCACGACCACGTCCGCCCTGAAGCCTTCGCCAGCCTCAAGATGCCTGACCGCGTGGCGGAGGGCGTCGTCTATTGCGGAGGTGTCCCCGGAGATATCCGCGGGCCTCTCAACCACCTCGGCCCCAAAGTCCCTGGCCACACGGGCGATGTCAGGGCTGTCGGTGGAGACGACGACCCTCGTTACGAGCTTGCTTTCGAGGGCCTTCTCTATGGTGTACGATATCAGGGGCTTCCCCATGAGGGGCTTTATGTTCTTGCCGGGGGTCCTCTTGCTGCCCCCCCTTGCGGGTATTACGCACAGTATGTTTTTCATCTGCTCTCCGGGTGCCTGAGCTTGTTCCATGCGCCAAGCTCCCGTATCATGTCCTCCTGAGTGCGCATGAGCTCTTCGTCAGAGAGCTCGGTGAAGTTGACCCTTACCTTTTCACCCTGCTCGCCGAGCCCGAGCACGTATTCTTCCTCGTCCTGTATCTTCCCCCCTGCAAGGGCCATATCGTAGAGCTCGGTGCCGGGATAAGGCGTGGCAAAGAAAATCACCTCAGGGGTAAGGTCCAACTCCTTGCAGAAGTCTATGGTCTCACGGACGGTCTCCATGTTCTCTCCCGGAGTGCCTATCATGAATGAGCAGTCCGCCCAGCCCAGGCGCTTCACCGTCAGGCGGACGGCATTTTTGGCCTGCTCCACCGTGACCCCCTTTTTCATCACGCCGAGCATCCTCTGGCTTCCGGACTCAATGCCGTAGCCTATGAGGACGCATCCGGCTTCCGCCATCGCGGCAATCATCTCCTCGGTCATCAGGTTGACCCTGCCTGAGCACCCCCATGTCACGTCTCCTCCGAACTCCCCCCTCACGGCCTTGCAGAAGTCAAAGACGAAACCCTTTTTGAGGCAGAACTCGTCGTCAACGAAATGGAAATACCTGACCCCGTATCTGTCGTAGAGGGCCCTCATCTCGCGGATGATGTTCGCCGGGGACCTGTGCCTGTATTTCTGGCCCATGAAGTCATGGTAGCAGTAAATGCACTTGTATGGGCACCCCCTTGTGGCGCTGAGGTTCATGGACGGTACCCCGTCTTCCGTGGAGCCGCCGTCCACCCACTTGTTCCTGTTGGGAGCGCCGACCGGGTTTTTGAGGTATATGTCCATGGGGAAGATATCCCAGGCAGGCAGGGGGATTGCATCGAGGTCCGCTATTGGGGCTCTCGCCCCGGTCTTTATTATCCTGCCGCCTTGCCCCCTGAACCATATGCCGTTGACCCCGGAAAGGTCTTCGCCTCTCTCCAATGCCTTTACCATGTCAACAATGGTCATTTCTCCTTCGCCTATGCAGGCAATATCCGCCCCTGTCTTCTCAAGGACGATATGCGGAATCGAAGTGCCCACGCTCCCGCCCACGACGACCTTTTTCCCCGGGTGATGCTTCTTGGAAATCCCTACGAGCCACTTGACGTATCCGTAAACCGTAACGATGGCGCCGATGCCGAGCAGGTCGAACTCGGCCTCTTTGATTTTTCTCTCGACCGTCTCGCGCGTCCATCTGAAGGCGTTTATATCGAGGACTTCGACCTCGTGGCCACTCTCCCTGAGCACCGAAGCAAGATATGCAAGGCCCAGCGGAAAGACATTGGGCTTGGCCCATTCCCTGATAGGGGGGTTAAGAAGCAACACCTTCATTTCATCGCCTCCGCAAGCTCCGCCATGACGGAGACGACGCGGGAGACGTCCTCATCGGTCGTCTCTTTTACATGTCTGATAATTTTATATGCATCGGACGCCTCGGAGGTCAAAAGCGTAACCCCGGCAAACAAAGCGCCTTTGAGTTTCTCGTCTATCGTCTTGAGCGGGTCTTTCTCAAAGGTGCAATTACCTATCTCCACGGCATATCCGCCCGATTTGAGCGCAGAACCCAAACTGATCAAGCTCAACGCCGGATAGTTATTGTAGTTGTATGAGTTTTGGGGTCTGATTAGAACAATCTTTTTGCCGGACATATATTCAGATGCGCACGTTCAAGCCCGCGCCCTTCATGTAGTGTTTAACCTCCAAGGGGGTTGTCTGGGTGAAATGGAAGATGGCCGCCGCGGCCACCGCAGAGGCGCCGCCTATAGTCACCGCATCGACGAAGTCCTGCATGCTCCCCGCCCCGCCGGATGCTATCACCGGGATGGAGACGGAGCCGCATATGAGTTTTATGAGTTCAAGGTCATAGCCGGACATTGTCCCGTCGCGCTCTATCGAGGTCAGCAATATCTCTCCGGCCCCCATCTCTTCCGCCCTTTTCGCATGGGTTACCGGGTCGAGACCCGTCGCTCTCGTCCCGGCGTGCGTATAGACCTCGTAACTGCCGTCTGGTCTTCTCCTTGCGTCTATGGAGACTATCACGCACTGTGAGCCGAATGTCTTTGCCACCGTCCGTATGACCTCCGGGGCCCTGACGGCCTCCGTATTGAGGACTATCTTATCCGAGCCGACCTGAAGGAGTTTCCTGACGTCTTCGGCGGCCCTGATGCCGCCGCCGACGGCCAAAGGCATGAAGCAGTCGTCCGCGTACTCGTCAACGGAGGCAAAGTCGGGCCGCCTGTCTTCCAGCGTGGCAGTGATGTCGAGGAAGACCAGTTCATCGACTTCCCTCAAGTTGTAGACCTTGATTGCCGGCAATGCGGCGCCGACCCTCCGCCAGCTGTCAAACCCTTTACCCTTGACAAGCCCTACATCTTTAAAGAGCAAGGTGGGTATCATGCGGACCTTAACCACTCCTGCCGACCTCAAGGAAATTCCTCAGCACCTGAAGCCCAAGCCTCTGGCTCTTTTCGGGGTGGAACTGGACTCCGTAAATATTCTCCCTCCTGACCGCAGATATGAATCCGCCGCAGTACGGAGTCGTTGCCGCAATGTCTTCGCTTTTTCTGCAGATTAGGTGATAAGAATGAACGAAATAAAAGTCTTTACCAGAAGGGATACCGCCGAAGAGCGGATTCGGGCCGGTAAATATAACCTCGTTCCACCCTATATGCGGTATGCGGGTTTCCTTCGTGTCGGGCTCGAGCCTGATTACTTCCCCCTCCAACCATCCGAGGCCCTCGGTCTTGCCTCCTTCAAATCCATTTGCGGCCATAAGCTGCATGCCCAGACATATGCCTAAAAAGGGGATCCCTTTCTCAAAAACTTGTTCCTTCAGCATCTCCGGCAAGGAAAGCGCATGCATATTGCTCATGCCGTCGGAGAAAGAACCTACGCCCGGCAGAATTATGTGCGTAGCGGACCCGATATCGTCCTTGCTGCGGGTGACCGCCGGGGTGCCGCCGCAAACCTCCACCGCCCGTGCAACGGAATCCAGATTGCCCATGCCGTAATCGATGATGGCTGTAATGCCCAAGCTCAGCCCCCGATATTGTCGTAGTTGACCTTCGTGAGATTGCCTTCCTTATCCTTGATGAGGTTCCCACGAGAATCGAGGACGAATATCTTCTTATTGGTGAACTTGTCGCAGACCTTGATGAACTCATCCACGGTCATGTCGATTTCCCCAAGGACATCTTCGAGGCCGTAGCCCAGGTAATTCCACGGGAACTTGCCGTCGTGCATCCTGACCAGTTTTAGGGCGTCTTCCCGGCTCAGGCGACCCCGCCTTACGTGCATACAGGCAAGGTCGGTCGCCCGGCCGAAGCCGAACTTCAGAAACTTGAAGTAATCATGTATGCCTGTTTGCTTATTGTCGAGGTTTTCGTAATTGACCAGCGAGCCTTCTATGGGCTTGTGATAAGTGTTAAAACCATAGGCCTGGGAGATAAGCGCATTGGTATAACCGTCCCACGCGAGGTAATACCCGAGGAATATCCCCGTCACGCCCACCCTTCTGAGTTCCTCGTCGGTGGGATAGGTGTACGATATCAGATGCTTCTGTTCTATGCCGTCGATTCTCGTCCAATCGGTTACCCTCAGGCCCTGAAGTCCGCCGAACTCTTCAAGCCATCGGCGGTTTATTATATTATCCTGCGCCATAGAGGCCGGTCCGCCATATTCGTGCTGGGGGTTTTCCCCCCAGATGAGCAACGGGATATTTAATTGCACTGCAATCCTGACGGGAATGGTGAATATCGTTAGATGTTCGGGCCACGATATATCGCCTATCGCTATGAGGGCACTGCGGTTGATTTTTTTTCTCACGACGGGGTTGGTGGTCACTTCGATGTAATCGACGCCGAGGCCTTTGAGGTTCTCGATGTTCCTCCTGCCTATTTCGGTGAGGCTACATGTAGTTGCGGTCACACAGAGGGGGTTCATCCCGAACTCGAGCATCCTGACCGTCAGGTATGTGCTGTCTTTGCCTCCGCTGACGGGTATTATGCAGTCGTAGTTTCTTCCGTCTTTTGAGCGGTAACGCTCAAGTATTCTTAGAAGCTCCTTCTTTCTCGCCTCCCAGTCTATCTCCACTCGCTGTCCTATATAACGGCATGCACTACAGACACCCTCACCGTCTATTAGCAGGTCGGGTTTCGTATCGGGCATCACACACCTTTTACAATATCTCAGATATCTCATACTTCAATCGGCTGGGCCTAAGACCTCCCCTATCGTCTCCGCTACCCGTTCGGCATCCGACAACCGCATGGACTGGTGGAGGGGGATGCTCAGCGCCCTTTTATAGAAATCCTCCGCCGCCGGGCACAGACCCGCCCTGTAGCCAAGACCGAGGTAATAGGGATGCATATATACGGGGATATAATGGACCTGTACGCCGAGCTCTTTTCCTTTCAGTATAGCGAATATCCCTGCCTTTCTCTCACTTAATTTATTATACAAAAGTAGCGGGAAAAGATGCAAACTCGAACCGGCATAAGGTCTCTCCTTAAGGAGTTCGAACCCGCCCCCGGCGGAAAACCTCTGCCTGTAAAACGACGCTATCTCGCGCCTCTTTCCTATGAAGCCGTCGAGCTTCTTCAACTGGGATATCCCGAGGGCGGCCTGTATGTCCGTCATCCTGTAGTTATAGCCCAGAAAGTGCATCTCGTGATACCATGCCCCGTGCGGCCTGCGCCTGAAGCTCCCTTGCTCTTTCGTCACCCCGTGGGTCCTGAACATGCGGAGCTTCCCGGCAAATTCCCCGTTATTCGTAAGCACCGCTCCGCCCTCGCCCGTTGTGACGGGCTTGACCGGATGGAAGCTAAAGACGGTCATATCGGAGATGGAGCCTATCTTCCTGCCCTTATAGCTTGCCCCGATGGCATGACATGCGTCCTCTATGACGGTTATGCCGCGCCTTCGGGCTATCTCCAGAATAGGGTCCATGTCGGCGGGCTGTCCTGCATAGTGGACGGGCACAACCGCCTTGGTCTTATCCGTAACGGCATCCGCAAGCAGTGCGGGGTTCAGGTTTCCCGTGTCGGCCTCTATGTCCACAAAGACAACCTTGGCGCCGAGGTAAAGGGCTGCATTTGCAGTAGCGGCAAAGGTCATGGGGCTTGTTATTACCTCATCGCCAGGCCCTATGCCCGCCGAAAAGTAAGCGCCGTGGAGGGCCGCAGTGCCGGAGGAAAATACCACTGCGTGCCTTGAACCGCAGTACTTCGCAAGGGCCTCTTCGAACTCGCCGGTTTTCGCCCCCTGCGTGAGATAATCGGACCTCAGCACTTCCAGTACCGCCCTTATGTCTTCTTCGTCTATGAGCTGTCTGCTATAGGGGAGTGTCTTACTCAAACTTCATGCCTTCGATAAGGGCCTTGAGCTCTCCTGCCGTGAGCCACCTGTCGTTCTGGTCGCTCCTGTAGACGAAGCCTTCGCCGGGGCGGGGATAGCCTTTATACCTTTCGATTGCATGCTCCTCTATGACGAACTGGGGGAGTATGACGAACCTGTCTCCCATATCCACAGTCGTCCTTGCCTCGTCTTCGGATACGAGGGTTTCATGGAGCTTTTCGAGGGGTCTTATGCCTATGGTTTTATGAGTGCATCCGGTACACAGGGCCTTAATGAGGTCGGTTATCCTCATGCTCGGGATCTTGGGCACGAATATCTCGCCGCCGACGCTCTCCTCCATGCACTTAAGGACAAGCTCGACCCCCTGTCTGAGGGTTATCCAGAACCGGGTCATCCTTTGGTCGGTTACGGGAAGCTCCCTTACGCCCTGTCTTACGAGCCGGGCAAAGAGCGGTATGACGCTCCCCCGGCTTCCGACCACATTGCCGTACCTGACGATTGCGAACCTCGTGGCATGGACGCCCGCGTAGAAGTTTGCGGCTACGAATATCTTCTCCATCGAGAGCTTGGTTGCGCCGTAGAGGTTCGCCGGGTTTACGGCCTTGTCCGTGGAGAGGGCCACTACGCGCCTCACGCCCCTGTCTATTGCCGCATCGGCGATGTTCTGGGCTCCGACTATATTGGTCTTTACGGCCTCGAACGGGTTATATTCGAGGGCCGGGACCTGCTTCAGGGCCGCGGCATGCACAACATAGTCGACTCCTTCAAACGCCCTGTATAGCCTCTCTTTATCCCTTATGTCGCCGAGGAAATACCTTATAGGGTATTTATCTTCGGCGAATACCTTGGACATTTCAAACTGCTTATACTCGTCCCTGCTGAAGACGATGAGCTTCTTCGGCCTGTAGTCTTTGAGTACCGTCTCCGTAAACATCCTGCCGAAAGAACCCGTGCCGCCGGTGATAAGAACCACCTTGTCGTTAAACAACCGCTCCTCCTATGGACGACCCTGCATGCCTAAATCTTTACGGCTATCTTTTCGAAGACGAAGGCCTCGATGATGTCGCCGGCCTTTATGTCGTTGAAGTTCTCGATGAGGATGCCGCACTCGTATCCGGCCTGGACATCGCGGACATCTTCCTTAAACCTCTTTAACGATACAATCTTGCCTTCGTACACCACGACACTGTCCCTGATGAGCCGGATGCCATCGGCGGCCCTGCTGATCGTGCCCTCAAGGACATAACAGCCCGCTATGGTCCCGAGCCTCGACACCGGGAATGTCTGTCTGACCTCGGCCCTGCCCGCTATCTTTTCCTTGAGCGTGGGCTCAAGGAGCCCCTCGAGGGCCTTCTTCACATCGTCTATGGCCTCGTATATGATGTTATAGAGCCTCATGTCCACGCCTTCCCGCTCCGCGGTCTGGTAGGCCTTGGACTGGTCGCGGATGTCGCGGACGGGCACGGGCGCCC
>CAZPPU010000032.1:2493-5159 GCA_964588515.1 uncultured Nitrospirota bacterium | reverse complement strand
TTCTTTTTTAGCGGTAGCCCATGCCTTGGACTCCGGCCTCACATTGAAGCCTATCACGATTGCATCGGATGCGGCCGCAAGCATCACATCGGATTCCTTTATTCCGCCCACGGATGCATGGAGAACCCTCACCTTCACCTGCGGGTGGACTATGCCCTCTAAAGCGGCCTTCACGGCCTCTATGGAGCCTTGGACATCGGCCTTGAGGATGAGGTTGAGCTCCCGTATCTCGCCCTCTTTTATCTTTGCATGGAGTTCGTCAAGCGTAAGCCTATGAGCCTTGGCCATCTCCGTGGTCCTCTGCTTTTCCTGCCTCATCAGGGCTATCTGCCGGGCCTTTCTTTCGTCGTCCATCACTATAAAGGGGTCTCCCGCATTGGGGACGCTCCCGAAGCCGATTACCTCAACGGGCGTGGACGGCCCCGCGGCGTCTATCCGCTTGCCGGTGTCGTCTACGAGGGCCCTCACCCTGCCTGCATTCACCCCGGAGAGGAACACATCCCCGGACTTAAGCGCGCCCGATTGCACAAGGACGGTGGCCATCGGCCCCCTGCCCTTGTCGAGCCTGGACTCTATAATGACGCCCCTCGCCGGCTTCCGGGGGTTTGCCCTGAGTTCCATGACATCGGCCTGAATGGCTATCATCTCAAGAAGGCTCTCTATGCCGATGCGTTTTTTTGCCGAAACCTCCACGAAGATGTTCTGCCCGCCCCATTCTTCCGGGATGATGCCTGCCTCGGCAAGCTCGTTTTTGACCTTCGAGGGGTTCGCCTCCGGCTTGTCTATCTTGTTTATGGCGACGATTATCGGTACATTTGCGGCCTTTGAGTGGTCTATCGCCTCGATGGTCTGGGGCATGACCCCGTCGTCTGCGGCCACGACAAGGACGACTATGTCGGTGACCTTTGCGCCCCTCGCCCTGAGGGCCGTAAACGCCTCGTGGCCCGGGGTGTCCAGGAAGACTATCTCTTTGCCCTTAAGTGAGACTTTATATGCGCCGATGTGCTGGGTTATGCCGCCCACCTCGGACTCCGTGACCTTCGTTTCTCTTATGGCGTCAAGGAGCGAGGTCTTCCCGTGGTCGACATGCCCCATGATTGTGACTACAGGGGGTCTCGGCAGGAGTTTCGTCGCATCCTCCGGGGCCTCCTCCGCAACCGTCTCTTCCTCCGGTGCGGCCACCTCCATCTTTATGCCCATGGCCTCGGCCACAAGGAGCGCGGCGGCCGTATCTACGGGCTGGTTTATGGTGGGCGTGTAGCCCATGTCCATGAACTTCTTTATAATCTCGGCCTGCTTTACTCCGATAAGCTCGGCGAACTCTTTGACCGTAGCCCCCTCGGTAAGCTTGAGGAGCTTTTTCCTCGGCGCGGTGATGAGGGGCTGTTTTGCTTCTTCTTTAAACCTGTGCCTATCCCCGTGATAGGGTCTCCCGAACCTCTTCTGGTCGGGCCATTTCCTCACCTCGACCTTCCTTATGGACTGGAAGGCCCTCTGCGTGCTGGGCTTTGCCTTGAACTTCTCGACCTTGTCTGCGGTCAGCTCTTTCCTGAAGCGGTCGGGGACCTTCTCCTCGACCTCTTCTTCAAGGACGACCGTGGGCTTCACAGGCGCCTCCGGCACGGCCACGGATGGCTTCGCAGACGCCTCCACCGGCTCTTTAGGAGGTTCCGGTGCAGGCAGAGGCGGCACAACAACGGGTTTATGCGCAACAGGAGGTCTTGGTTTCGGTTTCTCGTGCGGGGCAGGGAGCCCCTGCGATATTGGGGCTACGAGCCCCTGCGATTTTGGGGCTACATGCCCCTGCGATTTTGGGGCTACATGCCCCTGCGATTTTGGGGCTACATGCCTCGGCGGCTGTGGGGGCCTTGCGGCCGGTTTGGCCCCTGCGGGCCTCGGCGCAGGCGGCGCAAGCTTGGCCTTTATCTTTTCGACAGTCGCATCCTCGATGTTCGATGAATGTGTCTTGCCCTCTACGCCGAGTCTCGAAAGCGCAACAAGGACCTCCTTGTTGGTCTTTCCCAAAGACTTTGCAAGCTCATAAACTCTAACCGGCATTTCTCTCCCTTGTAAGCGGAATCTATTAATGTTATCATAGAAAGCTCTTACGAATCAAACTTAAAGGAGGCATCGAGATTGGCAAGCTGTGCGGTATGCGGGAAAAAGCAGGTTACCGGCAATAATGTAAGCCACGCAAACAACAGGACCAAGAGGCAGATATTCCCGAATCTCCAGAGGGTGAAGGTCGCCCTCGGGGGTGGAACGAAAAAGACATATGTCTGCACGAGGTGCCTGAGGTCCGGGCTTGTCCGCAAGGCGGTCTAAACCGGAGAGGGCAGGCGGGCTCATCGGCTCCATAATGGCCGACCTCGGGCTGGAGGACGGCCTGAGGCTCTACAGGCTCAGGGCCGAATGGCCTAAGCTATTCGGGCCGCCGCTTTGCCTGCACATGTCCCCTTCTTCACTTAACGGCCGCACGCTTGTGATAAATGTAGATTCTCCGGCATGGCTTCAGGAGCTTAATTTCAAGAAAAACGAGATAATCCGCAAGTTGGGTGGCTTCGGCATAAACGGCATACGACTAAGAGGCGGGGGGCGCTGACCCTCCCAGAAACTCCTCTACCCTTTCCTTAATCCCGTCCCTGCATCTCCTGAAGGCGGCCATT
>CAZPPU010000032.1:0-2483 GCA_964588515.1 uncultured Nitrospirota bacterium | reverse complement strand
CATTATCTCTCATTCGGGTCCTGTTGTGCAAACCGGGTCTTCTATCGGCCAATGCAGGCGTTTTACCCCTGCCGGAGTCGCAGGGCAGTACATCTCCGCATTCCCGCAGAGCGTAACGACGATATCCATTTGCCTTAGAAGCCCCTCGTCTATCCCCTTAGACCTCTGCCCGGATATATCTATTCCTATTTCCTTCATTACGGCAACCGCCCTCGGATGAAGCCCCGCAGGGAAAAGCCCGGCGCTATGGACCTCGAACCTCCCCTTGCCGAGCGCCCTCAGAAACCCCTCGGCCATCTGAGACCTGCAGGAATTGCCGGTGCAAAGGAACATCACCTTCGGCATGCCTATATTATATCTTACATCTCCCCGTCTATCGTCATCGTATAGCCGCGCTCCCCGTGTTGGCTGTAGTCGAGACCGTTGACCTCTTCTTCCCCGCTCACCCTCAAGCCCATTGTCAGGTCAAGCGCTTTGAGGATAACGAAGGTGACCACGAAGGAATAAACCCATGCGGCGCCTATGCTCAGAAGCTGGGACTTTAAGAGCGAGGGGTTCCCGAAAAACAGACCGTCTGCTCCCGCGCTGTTTATCGCCTTTGAGGCGAAAAGCCCTGTGGCAATCGCGCCGAGCGTTCCGCCCACTCCGTGCACGCCCACGACATCGAGGGAATCGTCATAACCGAATTTATTTTTAAGGTTGACCGCCAAATAGCACACACTGCCTGCGGCTATGCCGATAACCATGGCGGACATCGGTCCCACAAAGCCCGATGCCGGCGTAATCGCCACAAGCCCGGCCACCGCACCGGAAGCCGCTCCGAGCGCAGTAGGCCTTCCCCTGTATGCCCATTCAGCCGCCACCCATGAAAGGGCCGCCCCTGCCGTTGCAACATGCGTTACGACAAATGCGGATGTGGCTAAGGAGCCCGACGCAACCGCGCTTCCGCCGTTAAACCCGAACCAGCCAAACCAAAGAAGAGCGGCGCCAAGAAGGGTCATCGTCAGATTATGGGGCGGCATCGGCTCTGTCCCGTGTCCGCTCCTTTTGCCTATCACCAGGGCCGAGACCAGAGCGGCAACGCCCGAGCTTACATGCACAACGAGGCCCCCTGCAAAGTCAAGCGCGCCCATATCCCTTATCCATCCCCCGACGCCCCATACCCAGTGTGCGAGCGGGTCGTATACGAATGTGCTCCAGAGCACTAAGAACACAAGGTATGTCTTGAACTTGAACCTCTCGGCAAACGCACCCGTTATCAGGGCAGGCGTTATGACCGCAAACATCATCTGAAATATCATGAACGCCTGATGCGGTATCGTGGCCGAATAATCCGGGTTGGGTTCAAGCCCCACCCCCCGGAGTCCTACCCAGTCAAGACCGCCTATCACATGCCCGATATCCGGGCCGAACGAAAGGCTGTAGCCGAAGAGCACCCACTGCACGGTTATCACGCCGAGAGCTATGAAGCTCTGCATTATCGTTGCAAGCACATTTTTCCTTCTGACCATGCCCCCGTAAAACAGGGCAAGACCCGGCGTCATGAGCATCACAAGGGCGGATGCCATCAGCACCCATGCGGTATCCCCCGCATCCACCTTGGGCGCCTCCTCGGCAAATGCGGACCCCCAAAGAGTAAAAAGCGCACTCAGCGTAACCGCCGCTTTTATCCAAATATTCTTTTTCATATCGCCGTCTCCCCTCTTTCGCCGGTCCTTATCCTTATGACATCCTCGAGCTCGAAGACGAAAATCTTTCCGTCCCCTATTTCGCCTGTTTTAGCCGCTCCCTCTATCGCCTTGATTGCAGGCTCAAGGAGGCCGTCTGAGACCGCGACCTCGACTTTCACCTTCGGCAGGAACTTCACCTCGTACTCTGCGGCCCTGTAGATCTCCATGTGGCCCTTCTGCCTTCCGAAGCCCTTCACATCCGTGATGGTCATCCCCTGAATGCCGAGGGTGACGAGGGCCTTCCTCACTTCGTCAAGCCTGTGGTGCTTGATAACGGCCGATATCAGTTTCATTTCCGAACACCTCCATGAGAGTTATACCGGGCTGACCTGATTATCCGGTCTTATGCCGTATTTTTTGACCTTATAGCCTACGGAGCCCCGCTCCATCTCGAGGAAATCCCTGAAGGCATGCATCGCATGGGCGAGGTTCCGCTTGAGGTCGAAAGAGGAGTTCATCGCCCTGCTCACCTCAAGCAGGGCCATGAGTATCTTATTTTCCCTTTCGAGGGTCTTCATTTTTGTCGGCACACGGTAACCAATTACCGTATACAAAAATGTTACCACAAACCCTACAAAAAAGAAAGGGGGGCTCCCGGCGGCAGGGCTTGCTAAAGGTCCCCACCTGATAGGGATTAGTTTTTTCAGGGGGGTCAAAGGGGGCGAAGCCCCCTTTACCTTAAAAGGGCGGGTGGGCGGGTTTTATAATCATGCGGCCTCGGTCTGTTTTACGGCCTCTTTAAAGCCGCACTCC
>CAZPPU010000031.1:9593-13171 GCA_964588515.1 uncultured Nitrospirota bacterium | reverse complement strand
TGGTGGGCTACAGGAATGAGCGATACATGGAGTTCGGCTGGGCCTCGGCGAGGCTCGACGACCTCCTTAATTTTATTCCGGCTCGGCTTACGGGCGTCCTGATTGTCGCATCGGTTTGCCTTCTTTCCGGGTTTAAGGAAGCATGGCGGGCTTTCGGCGTCATGCTCAAAGACGGGAAGAAACACACAAGCCCCAACAGCGGCTATCCCGAAGCGGCAATGGCCGGGGCCCTCGATGTGCGTTTGGGAGGCCCTTCCACATATAAAAGCGAGGTCGTAGAGAAACCGTTCATTCACGCCTCAGGCTCCGAGCATTATCAGGGCGCGGGCAATCGTGCGATAAGGATTACTGTCTTAGCCTCGGTCCTCGGCGTTTTAGCCGCAGCGGGCGGCCTGTTCTGGAGACATGCATGAACCACGGAGGCAATGTATATGCAGTCGCCCGGCAGCTCGGCATAAGCGAAGATATGGTCATCGATTTCAGCGCCTCGATAAACCCTCTCGGGATGCCGGGATCGGCACGGAGCGAAGTCCTCAAGCTGACAGGCTCCCTCGGGAATTATCCCGACCCAAGTTCGGGAGCCTTCATCGAGGCATTGAGCAGCCGCTTCGCTATCAGGCCCGAATGCCTGATAGCAGGCAACGGAAGCACGGAACTTATCTATCTTATCCCGCGGGCGCTCAAGCCGCATAAAGTTCTCATTATTGCCCCTGCCTTCTCAGAGTACGAGCGTGCATCACTGGCCGCTGGTGCGAAAATATCATTTCTCAGGCTGAGGAAGAAGAACGGCTATAAAATACTTCCGGAAGAATTCGTTCCGGCCATGAAGGGCAATGACCTTGCATTCCTCTGTAATCCCAATAACCCGACAGGAGATGTTCTTAAGCAAGAAGCCGTAATGGAGATTGCCGATTGCGCAAAGAAATCGAGGTGCGTGCTGGTCATCGACGAGGCGTTTATAGACTTTGTGCCCGAGGAGTCGGTGATCGGGGAGGCGAAAAACCCCTATTTTGTTGTTCTCCGTTCGATGACCAAGTTCTATGCGATGGCGGGCCTGAGGCTGGGGTTCGGATACTTCCCGGAATGGATAGCAAAAAAGGTAAGAGAACACAAGGAGCCATGGAGCGTAAATACCCTTGCCGAGCGGGCCGGGGCCGTTGCCCTCGCTGACGATGGTTTCAGGAGGGAAACCCTTGCGCTGATGGAGAAAGAAAAACGGTATCTCGAAGCACAACTCGGATGGCTGGGTCTGAATTACTATCCCTCCAGGGTTAATTTCTATATGATTGAGACCTGCAAGGCGAGGGATGTCGTGTCCGGCCTTTTAAAGATGCGTCTGGCAGTAAGGGACTGCTCGGATTTCAAGGGGCTGGGGAGCGGGTTTATCCGTATCGCTGTGAAGTCGAGAAAGGATAACTCGATGCTCGTAAAAGGTCTTTCCGATGTCTTGAATGAAAAAGTGAGGAGCAGATGCCGCTCGTAATAGCCGGAACTAACAGCGGGTGCGGTAAAAGCACGGTAACGCTCGGTGTGCTTTCAGCCTTTGTGAGGCTTGGCCATAAGGTTTCCGCATTCAAGGTCGGCCCGGACTTCATAGATACAGGCATCCACGGCCTTGTCACCGGAAGGCCCTCACGAAATCTCGATATCTGGATGTGCGGGGCGAATTATGTAAGAGATTGTATCCTTAAACATTCAGCGGGTAGAGATGCAGTCGTGATAGAGGGCGTGATGGGCCTCTATGACGGAGGACAAAGGAGCACTTCGGCTCTGGCAAGCGCAATCGGCGCAAGCGTCGTGCTTGTGGTGAACGCCTACGGCATGGCAGAAAGCGCAGGTGCGGTTCTCAGGGGGTTTAACGAATACGGCAGGAAGATAGATGGAGTGATATTCAACCATGTGGGTTCGGAGAGGCATTACGAGCGCTTAAAAGCCGTCTCGGGGGATATCGAGCCTCTGGGATACATTTCGAGGGATGCGGCATTCAAGATGCCTGAAAGGCATCTGGGACTTCTGGCGGCAGAGGAATCACCTATCGATAAGGACTCCCTTGAACGCCTTGCTGACTCTGCGCTGTCACATATCAATATGGGCAGATTGCTTGAAATGTCCAAGCATCAGGTCTCTGATGTTGAAAGTGTCAGCCTCCCTGACCCAGATATAAGGGTCGCTATAGCGAGAGACAAAGCTTTTTGTTTCTACTACGAGGACAACCTCGACATGCTGCGAGAGGCAGGGGCAGAGCTTGTGCCTTTCAGCCCGCTTAGCGATATTGCCCTGCCCGGAGGAGCAAGCGCAATTTATATCGGGGGCGGCTACCCGGAAGTATACGCCAGGGCATTATCTGAAAATTCCGCTATGACCTCTGCCGTCAGGGAATGGGCCGAGCAAGGAAGGCCCACCTACGCAGAATGCGGGGGGCTTATATATCTTAGCGAAGGAATCACGGTCGACGATGCGTATTATCCGATGGCCGGTGTATTCCCATTTAGAAGCGCCATGAAGGAGAAGACGGCATCGCTCGGATATAGGGAGATATGCGCTGATGAAGACTGCCTGCTCGGCAAAAGAGGACAGACGATGCGAGGGCATGAGTTCCACTATAGCGAGGTCGTTGATGTGCCTGAGAAAAAGGGGATGAGGCTCAATGTCTTCTCCGAGAAAGAAGATAGGGTCGTATCTGCCATCTATAAATCCACTCTCGCATCCTATGTGCATGTCCATTTCGGCTCAAGACCCGGCTCTGCAAGACATTTTATTAATCACATAAAGGAAGCGCAATGGAAAGAATAATTCTCGTTGGCCACGGCAGCCCAAGGAAAGACGCAAACAGGATGGAAATCGTCGGAAGGTTATTGCACCGCCGCATCCATCCGGGATGTGCCGGGAAGTGCGTTATGGGCTCATATCTTCAATACGACAAGCCAACCTTGATAGATGCACTCGATGAGGCAGTAGGCGAAGGTGCCAAGAGCATTGTCATTCACCCATACTTTTTGGGGAGCGGTGTGCATGTCACTGAAGATATCCCCCGTCTCATAAAAGATGCGAAAGAGAGACATCCCGATGTAGAGTTCATCTACACGAAACCCCTCGGGATTTCAGAAGAGATAGTAAACGTGGTAGTGGAAAGGATTGTCTTCGCAAGGGGGATACCCCCTGAGGAGATTGAGGGCGAAAGCTTCAAGTCGATATCACGGATATCGGATCTATCAGGTATCCCCGAAGATGTCCGGCCAATCGTCCAGAGGGTGATCCATGCCACCGCTGACTTCGAATACAGGGACACTCTGCTGTTTCATCCTGACGCCGTAGAGGCCGGTCTTTCCGCAATAAGGGCCGGCAAAAACATCCTCACAGATGTCGAGATGGTAAAGGCAGGGATTAAAAAGAAAGCGCTCTCTGTCTGGGGCGGCAAGGTAATTTGCAAGATAAACGGGGCTTCTGCTTCCAAAGACAAAACCAAGGCAGAGGCGGCCATTGAGAAGGCGCTAAGGGAGAACAATATAGGCATAGTGGCCATCGGCAACGCTCCTACGGCGCTCGTTAAATGCATCGAGATGGCAAATTCGGGCAGG
>CAZPPU010000031.1:5960-9583 GCA_964588515.1 uncultured Nitrospirota bacterium | reverse complement strand
CCCCCGGCCGGGCGGACCTCGCGCTTTCCCAGCGGCCCGACCTCGTGGTGGGTGTGCCGGTGGGGTTCATAAGGGCCGAGGAGTCCAAGGCCCTTCTGTCTGAGCAGAAGTTCCCTTATATTACCAATATAGGGAAAAAAGGCGGCAGTCCGGTTGCGGCCGCAATCGTGAACGCGATTTTAAAGATGGCAGAAATGGAGGAATAAAAGCATATGAGAAAAAACAGAACCGCTCTCAGAATTGCATGTTATGCTTTTTTGAGTTTGGTGCTTCCGGCAAGCGATGCCTTTGCAATGCATATCTCGGAAGGGATACTCCCATTCAACTGGGCTGCCCTATGGTTTTTAGCGGCGGTGCCGTTTGTGGCATATGGACTATGGAGGCTAAAGGTTTTATCGAAGACAGACTATTCCTTTAAGCCGCTTGTTGGTCTCATGGCGGCGGTGGTCTTCGTCATCTCTTGCATGCCGGTGCCTGTGCCCACGGCTGGCACCTGCTCGCACCCCTGCGGCACAGGGATATCAGGGATACTTCTTGGCCCATTCATCAGCGTGGTGATAACTGCGGTTGCACTTCTCATTCAGGCCCTCTTCCTTGCCCATGGTGGACTTAGCACATGGGGCGCGGATATCGTATCAATGGGCGTCGTGGGCTCGCTTGCCGGCTTTCTGACATTCGGGGCCCTGCGGGCGATTAGGGTGAACATGGCGGCGGCGGCATTCATGGGCGGCCTCCTGGCCGACTGGGCCACGTACCTCATGACGTCGGTGGAACTCGCTTCCGGGATAAGGGGCGATGCGCCCTTCATGCCGCTTTTCACTAAGATACTATTGGCGTTCGTGCCCACGCAGCTTCCACTGGGGATACTTGAGGGGGCGATGACCGCAGGCATGGTGGTGCTCCTTTACAGGAAGAGGCCGGACCTCCTTGCGAAGATGCGCATCCTGAGGCCCGAGGAGGTGACGGCATGAAACGCTTGGTGTTTTTTCTGATGATGCTGTTCTTTTTTGCTTTTGCGTCCGGCCCGATGAATTCGGCAAGGGCCGGGTGGAGCGGTGTTGACGAGACCGTCGTGGAGAAGTACGCCGAGGAGCACGGCAGAGAGGCGAGGGACCCGTACATCAACACTGACAAGGGAGACCTCCTGCTTTTCGTATTCCTGCTCGGGGGCGCGGTTGGCGGCTTCATCGGCGGATATTCATGGAGGATGCTCATGGAGCAGAAAGGCTCACGGGCCAAAGAAGGAAATCAGGAGTCATAACATAGAGTTAAGGGAATGGAAAGGCTTTCTGGACATTTTAAGAACGTTCACTTCCTCGCCCGGGTTGACGCGAGGGTGAAGCTCCTGAGCGGTCTCGCGCTCCTTGCGATGGTGCTAAGCCACGGGGGTTACGCCTTTCCCCTGCTTGTGGCTCTCATGTGCCTGTGGCTCTGTGTGAGAATGAGGGTGCCCATGAGGCACTTTTTGCTCAGGTTTTCGGAGCCCGCGTTCATCGCCATTATGGTGGTGCTTCGGTAGATGTCTTCGGCATGGCCGTATCGGGGCATGGTGACGGGCTCATGGAGGGTCTCTTGATAGCAAGCAGGATAGCGGGCGGGGTCTCGATAGTCGCTGTGATGGGGTTTGCCACGCCGTTTGCCGAGACCATGGCCGCCCTTTCATGGCTCAGGATGCCCCGGGGGCTGATAGAGGTGATGATGTTCGCCTACCGCTACATCTTCGTCTTGTTTGAAGACGCCATGGTCATATACAACGCGCAGAAGAACCGCCTCGGATATTCGAGCGTCAGGCGTGGGCTTCGCTCCTTCGGGATACTCTCGGGCTCTCTTGTGCTGAAGGCCTTCGACAACAGCCAGCACACGGCGACGGCGATGCTCCAGAGGGGATACGACGGCGACATGCCCATGCTCAAGCACAAGGGATTCAGGCTCGCCGAGGTGGCGGCCTCGCTGGCATTTTTGACGTTCATGGGGGTGGCATGGAGGCTGTAGCGAGGCTGTCGGTCAAGGGCCTGACTTTTCGGTACCCCGACGGCACTGTGGCCCTGAGGGATATAGACATCGAGGTGGCGGCCGGGGAGTTCGTGGGACTCCTGGGCTCAAACGGCTCGGGCAAGACCACGCTCCTTACGGTGATGGACGGCCTCGCGAAGGGCTACTCCGGTAGCGTGACACTCGACGGGACCGAGATGAGGGAGCTCACCCCGAAGGCCATCTACCGTAGGATGGGCCTTATATTCCAGAACCCCGATGCCCAGCTATTCGCCTCGACGGTTTACGAGGACGTGGCATTCGGCCCGAGGAACATGGGCATCCCGGAGGACGAGGTCTCCCGCAGGGTGGAAGGCGCGCTTGAGGCCGTTGAGATGGACGGACATGGGGGCAAATCTATCCACAACCTGAGCTTCGGGCAGAAAAAAAGGATATGCATAGCGGGGCTACTTGCCATGGGACACGAGATACTCCTTCTGGACGAGCCCACCGCGGGCCTCGACCCCATGGGAGAGTACAGGATGATGAAGCTCCTGACGAGGCTGAACACCGAGCAGGGCGTCACAATCGTTATGGCCACTCACAGCGTCGACCTCGTGCCCCTTTTTCTTAACAGGCTGTATATCCTGAGCAAGGGAAGGCTTAAGCGCGGCGGCACCCCTGACGAGGTGTTCACCGCACCCGAAGAGATGTCTGACGTCAAGTTGAGGCTCCCTTACATAGCCGAGGTCATATGGAAACTTAAGCAGGAAGACAATGTGCCCTTTGAGAAAATCCCTCTTACGGTGGGAGAGGCAAGAAGGCTTCTCCTTGAGAGGCTGAGGAATGAATAGACGACCTTTGAGGTCGGGTTATACGACGGGGGCATGCGCCGCCGCAGGAGCCAAGGCGGCCGCTTCGCTGCTTCTTGGGATACCAATATCTGAGAGCGTCGAAATTCCCCTTGCCGTCGGAAGGCGCGTCAGCTTTATGATACACCGCCTATCCTTGCATGAGGGCGTATCGCTTGCATCTGTCGTCAAAGACGCCGGAGACGACCCCGATGTTACAAATGGTGCGGAGATTGTGGCTTCCGTGAGGGTCATCGAGCACTCACAAGGCGAGATCATCATAAAAGGCGGAGAAGGCGTGGGTGTGGTGACCAGACCCGGCCTCCCTGTTCCAATAGGTGAGCCTGCAATCAACCTTGTCCCTTTAAAGATGATTAAAGATGCAGTGCATGAGGCAATGTCGGAGTTCGGGAAGGCTGTATCTTTAGAGGTAATCATTTCAGTGCCCGAAGGGAGAGAGCTTGCAAAAAAAACGCTCAATGCAAGGCTGGGCATTGTCGGCGGGATATCGATACTCGGAACCACAGGTATAGTAACTCCGTTATCATCAGAAGCGTGGACGGCCACCATCTCCTGTTCGCTTAATGTAGCAAAGGCGATGGGTCTTGAGGATGTGGTGCTCTCTTCAGGAAGGGTTTCCGAGAAGGCCGCCATGAGAAAATTCAATTTGCCTGAGCCTGCCTGCATCATGATGGGCGATTATGTCGAGCATAGCTTTAAAGAGGCCGGAAAACACGGGTTCAAGAAAATACGCCCGGCCTGCCAGTGGGCAAAGATGCTCAAGATTGCAACGGGCACGCC
>CAZPPU010000031.1:0-5950 GCA_964588515.1 uncultured Nitrospirota bacterium | reverse complement strand
ATACGCATGTGAGGGCCGGGGCACTCAAGCCTGAGATGGCAAAGGAGTTTCTTTCAGGCCTCGGTATAAGATTGCCCGACAGGGAATTCAATACGGCAAGGGAGATGTTCGTTCACATCACCTCGCATGACGATTTGATTAGTGTCTGCAAGAAGGCTGCCGCATACTGCTCCGGGCTTTCCGGCACGGCCGTGAGCGCACATCTGGTGTCTTACGAAGGGGATATAATAGCGGACTATGAGTAATATCCATGTGATAGGAATAAGCAGTCGTCCCATGGCACTCAATGAAAAGACAAGGGCGATTCTTAAGGAGGCAGGAATCATCCTTGCCTCGAGGAGGCTTCTTGCCCTCTTTTTGCAATCAGGAGAGGCGAAGGAGTTTAAGGGAAAATGCCGGACTATCGACGGCGTTGAGAAATTAATTGCTTTTCTAAGAAAATATAGGAAAGACGCAGTTGTGCTTGCCTCTGGCGACCCGCTTTTTTTCGGCATAGGAAAAAGGCTCCTTGACGAGATTCCAAATAAAAATATCGAGTTTTATCCCGCTATTACGTCAATGCAGATAGCATTTTCAAAGGTAAAGGATTCATGGGAAGACGCCTTTTTTATAAGCCTTCACGGGTCAAAGAGAAGGGAATGGGCAGTGAATGACCTCCCCCTGCTTTGTGAACTGCATAGAAAGCTCGCCATACTGACCGGCGGCAAGAACACCCCTCCCCGGATAGCAGGCGCGCTCCCTGCCGGTGTGAAGGTCTATGTCCTTGAGAGACTCGGGTATGATGACGAGCGGGTGCACCGGGGTAGCCCGGCAGAGATTAAAAAAATGGAATTCAGAGAGCCCAATTTGATGCTTGCAATTTCGCCGCAGGCAGAGCATGCCGCTTTTGGTCTCACAGAAGCCGAATTCAGGCGTTTCAGGGGGCTTATCACCAAGGATGAGGTAAGGGCTGTGGTTCTTCATAAGCTCAGGCTTCCCCGCAAGGGGGTGTTATGGGACATCGGCGCCGGGTCGGGTTCGGTATCCATCGAGGCCAAACGTCTCTCTCCGGAACTTGCGGTATATGCCATTGAAAAAAGCGCATCTAACGCTGAAATCATAAAGGCTAACATCGGGAAGTTGAATGCTGGCCAAGTGACGGTTGTCAACGGAGAGGCCCCTGAAGCCCTGAGGAGGCTTCCCCCCCCGGACAGGATATTTATAGGGGGCTCGGGCCGAGGGTTGAAGCCGGTAATCAGGCATGTTTCAAACCAACTGAGAAGGGGGATTATAGTGATAACCGCAATCACATTTGAGAGCCTTGCAGATGCTGTCGGTCAGTTGAGGCGCTTCGGTTTGGAGCCGGAAGTCGTTTCGGTCTCCGTATCCAGGGCCGCCGCCCTTAATGGGAGGCGTTACATGAAGGCCTTGAATCCGGTATTTGTCATAAAGGCCGTGCGATGAAAGGAAAACTTTACGCACTGGGCATTGGCCCCGGAGACCCGGAACTCATAACCCTTAAGGCCGTAAGAATTCTAAAATCTGCGGATGTCATCTGCGTGCCAAAAGGGAAAAAGACCGGGGAGAGCATCGCCCTTGGTATTGTAAACAAAGTGGTTCCGCTTAAAGGGAAAAAGCTCATGGAAGTGCATTTCCCGATGGCCAAGGGTTCTCAGCGGGAGGCATTGAAGCCCGTAGCTGAAGAAGTCATGAAGGTCTTAGGCGTGGGAAAGGATATAGCTTTTATCACCCTCGGAGACCCTGTGTTTTACAGCACATTTTTTCATCTCTACGATGCCATGCTCGGCCTTGATGCCGATATAAATATCGAGATTGTGCCGGGTGTTTCGTCTATCAATGCCGCAGGTGCAAGGGCGAATATGTGCCTCTCTTTATCGGGAGAAAAGATTGCAATTCTTCCCGCTACATATATAAATGACTTCAGGAAAATGCTTGCGGATTTTGACACCGTGGTGTTGCTGAAGGTCCACAGCGTATTGGATGCCGTGCGCAAAGTTCTTTTCGAGATGGGAATGCTTGACAGGGCGGTATATGTCTCAAGAATCGGCATGGCCGGGGAGATGATAAAGCCCCTGAAAGATGTCCATTCCGAGGATCTCAACTATTTTTCGACCGTTATAGTGAGGACAAAAGATGGCTAAGGTATATTTCATCGGAGCGGGTCCGGGCGACCCGGAGCTCATCACAGTAAAAGGAAAGAGGCTCCTTGCTGAGGCGGATGTAGTGCTTTACGCAGGAAGTCTTGTAAACCCTGCTTTACTTGAGGGGTTGAAGGCCGAGGTCTACGACTCTTCGTCAATGGACTTGGACGGGATAACGAAGATTATCAGAAAGGCGGTCGGGAAAGGCAAAAAAGTGGTCAGGCTCCATTCGGGCGACATCTCTTTTTATAGCGCGATGAACGAACAGGTGCATAGGCTTCGAAAGCTCGGTATAGAAGTCAAGGCCATACCCGGTGTGTCGTCTCTATCTGCCGGAGCCGCTTCGCTCTGTCAGGAGCTTACGCCGCCTGAATTAAGCCAGACGGTCATAGTGACCCGCATGGCAGGCAGGACGCCCGTGCCTGAGCAAGAAGGGATTTCTAAGCTTTCGGCTCACAGGGCCACAATGGTCATATTCCTGAGCGTAGGCATGATAGAGGGCGTCTCGGAAGAACTGAAAAAAGGAGGGTATCCGGAGGACACCCCCGTCGTCGTCGTGGAGAAGGCTTCATGGCCAGAGGAAAAAGTAATCAGGGGAACTATAAAAGACATAGCAGGGAAGGTGAAAGAGGCTGGGATTGAGCGCGCCGCGCTCATATATGTGGGTGACGCATTGCGCACCTCCCTTCAGGAGCCGCAGGCAGTATCAAAACTTTACGATAGGGACTTTAAACATGGCTACAGGAAATAGGCTACTTGTCTTTTACATAACTGCCGGAGGCGAAAAAACCGGTCTGAGTATTAAAGAACATTTCCCTGATGCGGAATGTCTGAGGTTTACCAAAGAGACGCTCAGGGATAACTGGCAGAGCGCCCGAGCCTGCGTGTTTGTGATGGCTTCCGGCATAGTAGTGCGTGCCGTGGCTCCGCTCATTAGGGACAAGCAAAAAGACCCGGCGGTCCTTGTGCTCGACGAAAAAGGCAAGCATGTAGTGAGCCTGCTCGGTGGCCATGAATCCGGCGCAAACAGGCTTGCCGAGGAGATTGCCCGCGTGCTCGGGGCCAGAACTGTTATAACCACAGCTACGGACATGAGTTCATTGACCCCCATTGATGTGTTTGCCGGAACCAACGGACTTGTAATCGAGCCGAGAGAGCTTTTGCCCGAAATATCTTCACGCCACCTGAGAGAGGGCGGATTGAAGGTTTTCCCTGATTGCCCCATAAGACTCCCCGACGACTACATCAGAGTAAACGACATTTCTGAAGCCGATGTAGTAATAAGCTTCAGGGAGATGGATAAAAAAGCTTTATATCTAAGGCCACGGACTCTGGTGGCAGGTATCGGGCTTAACAGCGGGACAGAGGACAGGGAGATAGAGACCGCAGTCGAAAAGCTTTTCAGGAAGGAGAGGCTCTCTATCAAATCACTTGGACTTATAGCCACCCACGAGAAAAATAAGTCCGAACCGGGCCTTAGGAATGTCGCACGCAGGATGGGGCTGAGAATCGTGGGATTCACAACAGAAGAGCTTAACGCAGTGTGCGGCGTAGCCCATTCCGAAGCGGCAAGAAAGGCCCTCGGAGTTAATGCCGTGGCCGAGCCGTCTGCGCTTCTTGCGTCTTACTCGGATAAGCTGTTGGTCGGAAAGGTTAAAAGCGGCAATGTTGCGCTCGCTATAGCCGACTCAAGGGCGAAGCGCATTCGTGTCGTTGGCACGGGGCCGGGCGGGCTCGAGCATATAACTCCAAGCGCCCTTAGCGCAATACGGGAGGCGGAGATTGTTGTAGGGTATAAAGCTTACCTGAAGCTTATAGAGCCTTTGCTCTTCGGCAAGGAAGTCGTTTCATCGGGGATGACCGAGGAGGTCATTAGGGTGAGGGCGGCAGTGGAGGCTGCTCAGCAGGGCAAAAGGGTCTGTCTTGTAAGCGGCGGGGACCCCGGAATATATGCCATGGCAGGTCTTGTCTTTGAGTTCATAAGGAGCATAGGCGTCTGTCTCGATGTTGATGTTATGCCGGGCGTCTCGGCTTTAAACGCATGTGCGTCGAGGCTCGGCGCACCGCTTATGCACGATTTTTCGGCTATAAGTCTCTCTGACAGGCTTACGCCATGGGGGGTAATCGAGAAAAGGCTCGATGCCGCCGCCTCGGCCGACTTCGTTATTGTGCTTTATAACCCTAAGAGCAAAGGCCGTACGACACAGATAGCAAAAGCCGGGGAGATAATACTTAGACACAGGGGAGGCGATACGCCGGTCGGCATCGTGAAATCTGCGATGAGGGCTGATGAGGAAGTAACCATTACAACTCTCGATAAGATGCTCGACCATGACATTGATATGCAAAGTACCGTCATAGTGGGAAACTCAAGGACCTTCCGCTGGCGTGACAGCATGGTAACCCCACGGGGATACGACACCAAGTATGAAATGTAAAGCGGCTCTTTACTGGGACGAGTCCTTCCTCTGGGGGATAATGACGGTCAAGACCCTTAGATGTCTTGGCCTCGACTTTGAGCTTCTGTCTTCGGAGGACATAAGGAACGGAAGACTCGACTCGTTTGGCGCTCTCGTGGTTCCCGGAGGCTGGGCCTCGAATAAGCTCAAGGCACTTGGAGAAGAAGGCGCCATGCGCGTTAGGGAGTTTGTTTCCCGAGGGGGTTCCTACTTCGGTTTATGCGGCGGCGCGGGCCTTGCAACAAGGGACGGCATTGGCCTTATCGATGCAAGGCGTAAACCCCTTTCGGAAAGGGTACCGAGCCTTTCCGGCCCGGTGTGCGTAAGGCTCATGCCGCACCCGCTCTGGAAGGAAGTGGGTGAGCCTGTTTTTCACATTTGGTGGCCCTCGCAATTTGTGTCCGGCGACCAAGTTAAGGTTCTTGCAGAGTTTGAGAGAGCTACTCCGGATGCGTTCAGCGCAGACTTCAATGTTGGGGATATGACCGATTCCGGTTGGAAGCAAGCAGAGGAGGCATACGGGATTAACCTGAACCCCGAGAGGATGGCTGGGAGCCCGCTTTTGCTCGAGAGCCGCTTCGGCAGGGGAACGGTAATCGCCTCGCTTGTCCATTTCGATACCCCCGGAGACTCAAAAGGAGAGGCTGTACTGAAAAATCTCTGGGCGCACTTCGGCCTTACAACTGGAATGCCGGAAGATCGCCGGGATTGCCGTCTTTCGGGAGAGCTTTATAGGATGGCGCGGGAGCTTATAGACTTCGGCATTCGGAATTCCCTGTGGTTTGAACGCGGCCCTCTCATACATTGGCGCAGGGGCATAAGGGGGCTTGAATACTATACCCTCTATAAACTCATAGCTGAACTCGCCTCACTTGATGATGCAGGGTTGGCCGCGGAAGACGGCCTTGAGGCCGAGATCGAGGAGTTCATCGGAATGGCTAAAAGGCTGTTAATGCTTGAGCGCGATGCTTTACAGAAAGGAAAGCCGGTTACTTTTTCAAGCTCCCCAGACCCCGAGATCAGCGCCCTTCGCTCCAGATTATTCGCAGACAGCAAAAGCTATGGAGGGTTTTTCAAGGAAATCCTCGACAAGGTCGACTCGATGCTTTTCAGTCGCCTGAAGGAAATACGGACGAAAATCCAGAGGTGACATGAGGGGCTTGATACATGTATATACCGGTAACGGTAAGGGCAAGACCACATCAGCAGTAGGGCTTGCCTTGAGAGCGAAAAGCAGAGGGCTCAGGGTGCTGTTTGCTCAGTTCATGAAAGACACGGCGGGCGGAGAGCTCGATCTTCTTGAGGCAAGCGGGATAAGGGTTTTAAGGTTTACAGGCATTGTGTCTCCGA
>CAZPPU010000030.1:7614-13597 GCA_964588515.1 uncultured Nitrospirota bacterium | reverse complement strand
AAAGAATAGCATATCCATCGCCCCTATGTGAAGTATTTTCTGCACCGATTAGTAAAAGGGAACCCACCGGCTTTTCTATCCCGACACTGCTTTCCAGCGCTATGGTAAAATATCTTAGGGAGCTAAGAAGGCGAAATCAGGGAGATGCTCGACAGAAAGGGGTTCGGACAGCGAGATATTAAAGCGGGGATAAAGTCCTCTCCCGCAAAAAGGGACCATGTCTTCTCGGAAGGGGCTGTGTCTTGATGTCGGGCTTCAGGGTTCTTCTCCTTTATCCCAACCTCCAGATGGTGAACCTCCTGCCTTCCAATATATCCCTGCTTTCGGCATGCCTTGAAGAGGCCGGGGTAGAGGTCAGGCTGTTCGATACGACGCTTTACCGCACTCAGGAAAAGAGCGTAGATGAGATAAGGGTCGAGCATATGCAACTCCGGAAATTCAACCTCCAAGAGCAGGGCGTCCAGTACAAGGGGACGGATGTCTTTGAGGATTTCATAACGACAGTCGATGAGTTCAAGCCCGACATCATAGGCATGACCGGCACGGACGACACCTATGAACTGGGCATAGGTCTTATCTCGAAAGTCAGAAACCGGGGTGCGCATGTAATAGTCGGAGGGGTTTACCCTACCTTTTCGCCGGATGAAGTGATTAGTAACGATAATGTGGATTCCATATGCGTCGGGGAGGGCGAGAAGGCCCTCGTTGAGTTGGCCCTCGGGCTAAAGAAAAAAGAAGATATAACCGGCATTAAAAACCTCTGGGTGAAATCCGGGGGCAGAATATTCAAAAACCCGATGCGCGAGCCCGTGGACCTCGACAGTCTCCCTTATGAGGACTTCAGCGTCTTTGAGGACAATAGACTCATCAGGCCGATGCAGGGCAGGCTCTACAGGATGATACCCGTAACCGTCGACAGGGGCTGTCCCTTCGGATGCTCTTTCTGCGCCGCCCCGGCGCTTAAGAAACTCTATAAGGACGCCGGAAGCGGTCTCTACTTCAGGGTGAAGACCACCCGCCGCGTGCTCGATGAGCTCGGCTATCAGGTCGAAAAACATAAGGCCGATTATATCTACTTTAACAGCGAGACCTTTTTTGCAAGAAAGGAAGAAGAACTTAATGAGTTTGCAAGGGGCTATAAGAAAATCGGCCTTCCGTTCTGGTGCCAGACGCGCATAGAGACGATAACCGAAAAACGGGTAAAGATGCTCGAAGATATGAACTGTGACAGGATGTCAATCGGCATCGAACACGGAAACGAGGAGTTTAGGAAGAAGCTCCTTAACAAGCACTTCTCAAATGGGCAGTTGATAAAGGCATTCAGGATACTGGAAAAGAGCAGGATACCGGTTACGGTCAATAACATTATCGGATTTCCGGACGAAACCCGGGAGCTTGCCTTCGACACAATAAGGCTGAACAGGCAGATTAAGGCCGACAGCATAAACGCCTATTTCTTCGTCCCGTATAGGGGCACCCCGCTCAGGCAGTACTGCATAGAGAGAGGCTACCTCGACCCCTGGGCAAAGACCGACAGCTTAATGAGGAGTTCGATATTGAAGATGCCGCAGTTTAAGGCCGATGAGATAAAGGGGCTTGTAAGGACCTTCCCCCTTTATGTTAAGATGCCGGAGTCCTATTACCCGAAAATCAGGATAGCGGAACAGCTAAACGAAGAAGGCGACTCAATGCTTGCCGAATTGAGGGAGATTTATTTTAAGGAGTATTTCAGATGATAATAGGGCTTTTGATGGGAAGGAAAGGGAGCAAGGGTTTTCCGGGAAAGAACCTTATCGATGTCCTCGGAAGGCCGCTTTCTTATTATCCGATGAAGGCGGCTAAGGACTGCACGGAGATGGATAAGGCGTATCTGTCGACCGACGACGAAGAGCTGATGAAGCTCGCACGCAAAATCGGCATAGAGGTGATCGTCAGGCCGCCCGAACTCTGCACGGATGCCGCCTTGGGCGAGCATGTCTTTTTGCATGCCTATAACGCCGCTAAAGAGATGAACAAGGGCAATGAGATTGAGCTCGTCTGTCTCTTCCTTTGTAACGCCCCGATGATTACCCCCGGGACCATATCCGAGGGGATAAGGGTGTTAAGAGAGCGCCCTGATTACGATTCGGCGATTACGGTTTCGAGATATAACATGTGGAGCCCCCTAAGGGCGCGGAAGATAGGCGAGGACGGGCTTTTACACCCCTTTATCCCTTTCGAGGCATTCGGAGACCCTAAATCGCTCAACTGCGACAGGGACTCGCAGGGCGACGTCTGGTTTGCCGACTTCGGGGTCTCGGTTATAAGGCCGAGGTGCCTTGAGCATCTTGAAGAGGGCCTTTTGCCTCAGAAGTGGATGGGCCGGAAGATATATCCGCTGAAACAGTGGGGCGGACTCGATGTGGACTACGAATGGCAGATGCCTCAGGTGGAGTACTGGCTTAGGAAACAGGGCAAGGGACATCCGGATGACCGGTAGAGCCGTTCTTATAACCGGCGTGACAAGCGGAATCGGGAAAGAGACTGCCCTCTGCTTTGCGAAGGGGGGGTGGGATATAATCGGCCATTATTTTTCCTCGGAAGAAAAGGGTGGTGAAATCAAAAAGGCCCTCTCCGGTTGCGGTGTAAAATGCACCATGCTCAGGGCGGATTTTTCGTCTGAAGACGGGATAGCCTCTTTTATGAAGAAGATAGCGGGCATGGAGGTTGACAGCTTGATAAACAACGCCGGCACATATGTCTCTGCGAGGCATTTCACCGAACTGACGGTCGATGACCTGAATAAAACGTTTATGGTCAACGCCTTTGCACCTGTGATAATCGCATCGAAGGTTTTTGCGGGAATGAAGGAGAGGGGGTTCGGAAGAATAGTAAACATAAGCTCGATAGCGGCAAAATACGGCGGCTCGGCAAGCTCCCTTCATTACGGCGCCTCAAAGTGCGCACTTGAAGGCATGACCAAAACCCTCGCAAGGGAGGGTGCCGGTTTTAACATACTCGTAAATACGGTAAGGCCGGGGGTCATAGATACCGAGTTCCATAAGAAATTTCCGAAGGACATGAAAAAACGGATAGCGATGATACCTCTTAAACGGATGGGCAAACCCGAGGAGGTAGCCGAAGTGCTCTATTTTCTCGGAAGCGACAGGAACACCTACATCACTAACGAGGTGATTGCAGTGTCGGGAGGGGAGTGAAATGCACCCTCGCTCCTGTTGAGAATTTTCCGGCCGAGCAGTTATAATAACTTATGAAATATAAGGAAATTAGCAGGTGCCGGGTTTGCGGCAACACAGAGCTTCAGCCTGTCCTTAGCCTCGGCGAACATTACCTAACCGGTGTCTTCCCAAAGAGCAAGGAGGAGCGTCTTACCTCCGGGCCGCTTGAGTTGGTGAAGTGCAAAGAGTATGACAAAGGGGTCTGCGGGCTCCTCCAGCTTAAACACTCCTATGACCTGTCGGAGCTTTACGGGGAAAGCTACGGCTACCGCTCCGGCCTCAACCGGTCCATGGTCGCCCACCTGCACGGAACGGTTAGAGGGATTCTCGATATTGCCCCTCTAAGGCCCGGCGACCTCGTCATAGACATCGGCAGTAACGACAGCACTCTTCTTCAAGCTTACCCGAAAGAAGGGCCCGTTCTTGTCGGGATAGACCCGACGGGCAAAAAATTCAAGGAATACTATCCCCCGCACATCCGGCTCATGCCGGATTTCTTCTCCGTCTCCGAAATCAAAAAACTCTTCGGCGCAAAGAAGGCCCGTATAATCACCTCGATAGCTATGTTCTACGACCTCGAAGACCCGATGGAGTTCATGGGGCAGGTGCATGAGGCGCTTGCCGACGACGGGGTATGGGTTTTTGAGCAGAGCTATATGCCCACCATGCTTGAGAAGACGGCCTATGACACGATATGCCACGAACACCTCGAATATTACGGCCTGAAGCAAATCAAATGGATGACCGATAGGACGGGCTTCAAGATAATCGCCGCAGAACTCAATGATGTAAACGGCGGGAGCGTCTCCATTACGGTCGCAAAAGAGGGCTCGCCTCATAAGGCCGATACCCGGGCGGTCGAGGGTCTGCTCAATGAAGAAACCCGCCTCGCCCTCCACACTCATAAGCCTTATGAAGACTTCAATGAGCGGATATACAGACACAGAGACGACCTGAGAAGGTTTCTCCGCGAGGCGAACACAAGAGGGCAACGTATATTCGGCTACGGCGCCTCGACAAAGGGGAATGTGATACTTCAGTTCTGCGGTTTTACATCCGCCGACATCTCCCTTATTGCCGAAATAAATAAAGACAAGTTCGGCTGTTTTACGCCCGGCACACTCATCCCCATAGTTTCCGAGGAGGAGGCAAAGGCCATGAAGCCGGATTATTTCATGGTCCTTCCATGGCATTTCAAGGAGGGCATCATCGCCAGAGAAAAAGAGTATCTCGACAGAGGCGGCAAACTTCTGTTCCCGCTGCCGTCCATCGAGGTGGTAAAGAGATAGACCCCTCCTGAGATGGGAAAAAAAACCTTAGTCTTCGTACCCACCTATAACGAGCGGGAAAATGTCACCCCCCTTTACGAGGACATCAAGAAACTGGGCCTCGGCCTCGATATACTCTTTCTTTACGACAACAGCCCCGACGGCACCGCAAAGGTCATCGACGCGATAGCCTCAAATGACGAGCAAGTCCCTACAATCCACAGAGCTGGAAAAGAGGGCATAGGGAGCGCCCATCAGGAAGGCATCAAGTGGGCCTACGGCCATGGCTATGAGACGCTCATAACAATGGACTGCGACTTCACCCACGACCCGGCCGAGATACCGGGTTTTATTAAGGCCTCTGAAGGGTGCGATATAGTCGTAGGCTCCCGCTATATGCTTCGGGACAGTCTTGCCGGATGGGACATATACCGGAAGGCGCTCACAAACCTCGGGCATTTCATGACCAAACACCTTTTAAAAATGCCCTATGATGCATCAGGTGCCTTCAGGCTTTACAGGCTGAATAAGATTCCCCGTCACGCCTTCGACCTCGTAAGTTCAAGGGGGTACTCCTTTTTTTACGAGAGCCTGTTCGTCCTCAACTTTAATAAATTCTCTATCAAAGAGATACCTATTAGATTGCCTGCCCGCACATCCGGGCATTCGAAAATGAGGCTAAGGGATATATGGATAAGCCTCAAGTTTCTGTTTTCGATCTATATAAACGTTCTTTTCAATAAAGAAAAGTATCTGGCATCGGAGCCTTTTGTCCCAACTGCGGGCGCAACGGCGGGCGGGGAATGGGATGATTACTGGAAAAGTCAGAAGGGCACGGGGGGGCTGGTTTATGATGCGGCGGCAGCTTTTTACAGGAAGTTTATAATCAAGAGGGCTTTAAATCATTTCATCAAAAAGTATTTTAAAAAGGGGGCTGAGGTTCTTCATGCGGGGTGCGGCGGAGGTCAGGTGGATGCCGACATCCGGGAATATGTGTCCATAACGGCCATGGATATATCGGTTAATGCGCTTAGTTTTTATAAGAGGATACACGGGGACTCATCGAGGCTCCTTCACGGAAGCATCTTCGACATTCCGCTTCCGGAGGGCTCGATGGACGGCGTATATAATTTAGGCGTTATGGAGCACTATACCGAAGAAGACATCCAGCGCATATTAAAGGAGTTCAAGAGGATATTAAAGCCCGGCGGCCTTGCCGTAATATTCTGGCCGCCCGAGTTCGGCCTGAGCGTGATTTTCTTCAAATGCCTTAAAATAATCCTCAGGCCCTTTTTCGGGAAGGGGCTCAAGTTTCACCCGGATGAGACAACGAGGATAAGGTCGAAGCGGCACGCCCGCGGGATATTCGAGCGAGCGGGCTTTAATGCGATAAAATATTATTTTGGGGTAAGGGATTTTTTTACATATGCGGTAATCGTAGTGGGGAAGCCTGTCTAAATAAGGAACATGAAAGCCATCAACCTAAGCTATTGGGAC
>CAZPPU010000030.1:1801-7604 GCA_964588515.1 uncultured Nitrospirota bacterium | reverse complement strand
AGCCTTAATAAAAGCAAACTTGCAAGGCTTCATAGAAAAATAATTATTCGGCAATCCCGATTCCATAAGACTATTTCCGATAAGGCTGCGAGGATTCTCGATGTTGGATGCGGAACCGGTATGTTTCTTGCTTATTTTGCATCAAAGGGGTTCTATAATCTCTACGGCATAGAGCCCTCCACCGAACTTATAAAGAATATCCCGGCAAACATAGCCGAAGTAAAAACATGCACTGCGGAGAAAATCGCATACGAAGACGCTGTCTTCGACGTGGTCTTTATTTATGGCGTCTTACACCACCTTAAGGGGGTCGACTCATACAAGGCAAGCTGCAATGAGATTTACCGCGTGCTGAAGCCGGGCGGTTTCCTGTTTCTTATGGAGCCGGGCAGATACCGCATCTTCAGGGCCGTCGAGGTTGCCTCAAAGTTCATGGGTCGTTTTTCAAAAAAGTTTAGGGCGTTTTCCGAGTGCCTCGAAGAGGAAAAACCGGAGCAACATTTCTTTCTAAAAAACCATGGCATAATCAGGGAATCCATGATTCGGAAAGGTTTCAAAATCATCGTCGACGACTATTTCATATATTCTTGGATATTTACCGCACAAAAGTCAAAAGATGGTTTTTAACATTGCATGGAGTTTAGACGGCAGGCTATCGAACCTCGAATCCCGGAGATACGGCAGGTATCTAATCTATTTCTTCTTGCTGATTTTTTATGGTCTTGTTCACGCACCCCGTGTCTTTGTGCTGAATAACTTTGCTACTGCCGTTTTTCCCCTGAATGCGCTTTATATTGCAGATAATCTTTTTTTCAGCGGCGGAACTTTAAATCATGCCCTCGCGACTACCGTTATTTCTCCTTCAAATCTGGTCCTCGATTATCCGCCGGGGATTTATCTCCTCAGCTATATTGCAGGTAGTGTAAAGAATATTTTTCTTATCTCGTTAATAGTCCAGTCTATCGTCCCGGTTCTCTTTTATCGGTTTTACCGTTCGGTTAGCTCACCGTCAATGTCATTGCTGGCATCAATCTTATCTACCTTCTATTTCTTGGACACTTCATGGTGGAGTCCTGATTTTTTCATCCAGCCGCTAATCATTATAGGTTGCTTTATCCTTTTTTCACTGATAGAAAAACCAGATAGCAGGGAGTGGCACAAGATGCTTTATATCGGTTTTATAACCGGAGTTGTCATCTCCCTCAAGCATAACACCGGTATTTTCTGGGGTATACTCTGCATTGCTTGGCTTATCTTGCGGCATATTAGTTTCGCCCCTGAAGGCCGATCTCCCCGCCAGCGCCCCATGCTTCTTGTATCCGTCGGCTGTTTTTTCCTCTTCGGGTTTGTCTTTTTATCAAGGCAGGTTCATGCGGATGCAGTAATCTATTACTTAGCCCCTCATTTTACCTTCTGGGGGCTGGTTGCTTATTATGTATTCAAAGATAAATCCGTCGATTTTGACGGTTATAGCTTTTTCAGAAATGCCTTCATATTGTCTTTCGCCTCCGTTGTGTTGCCCATCATCGTATTCCTCTGGGTAGGAAGTGCGGTAGGATATAGCCGCTATTGGAGCTCTTTTGGTATGGGGCTTGAGTACCAGCGCATATGGGACCACGGGATAGCAGGAGTCATCGGCCATTATTACTCGAAATTCGAGAGTTTCTCGTCTTTTAAGTCTATTTATATCAATTACACTACTTTTGTCCATCTGCTCATGTTCCTCGTCCCTTTCGCCGTGAGTTCGCTTATAGTTTACAGGCTTTTCGGATTGGTTAAAAAGGCCGACGGCGAGAGACTGAGGAAACAGCTTCCATACCTCGGCACAGGCATAATGGCGACTTTCATGCTCTTCCCTCTCGAGGCCATACACATATTGGAGACTAAGCTTTTCATATTCGTTTATTTGTTTTTGTATCTGGCAAAGGAATACCGACTGAATCTTCGCCCGTGGCTGAAGGCCGTATTCGCTACGATATTTCTTCTGCCGGTGTTTCTTTTTGCGGCCGCAAAGCCGCTCGTCGCCTTGAAAGCGGAAACGTCGCACGGCTCCGGCCCCGTAAGGGCCGTCATGGGGCTTTCGATGGAAAAGCCGATAGCCGAGGAGCTTGAAAGACAGGTGGAGGCCGTTAGGCGTTCGATAAACGGAAGGCCGTACTACGTGATAGATTCGAGCGGGTCTACCCTGATAACTCTTTCTAACTTTGCGGGAAACCCTTACAGGCAGTATTACCTCGAGATGAGGAGGGGGATACTCAACAGTGAGGCTACGGACGCCATAATATCGGCGCTCGGGGAAGTCCCCTTCGCGATCGTAAACCGCAAGGATTACGAAAATTACCTCTCCGGCGGGCAGGAAGACCCGTTCATGAGTAGGATACTCGCCTTCGTGCACGAGAATTTCGAGCCGGTGGACGGATACGAAAGGCCGGAAGGTTTCGGGGATGCGCACATCCTTAGCTTCCTCGTAATGGAAAAGCGGTGATGGTCAGCAGGCACATAGGTTTTTCGCTTCTGCCTGCGGCAGGTATTTTTATTTTGACGGAAAAGGCGACAGCCACAGCCCTTTTCCTTGCGGGGGCCGTGCTCATAGATTTCGACCATTACCTCGATTATGTGATAAAGGAAAAGAGGTTGAGCCCAAGGGAGGCCTATAAATATAATATCAGGATAAACGAGATGGCCCTCAGAAGACAAATTAAAGGGCCGCTCCTCAATTACTTCCATACGGCGGAGTTCTTTGCATTCATGCTTGCCGCCTCGGTGTTTTATACTCCTCTTGGATGGGTTTTTGCCGGGATGGTTTTTCACATAAGCCTCGACGTATACGAGATACTCATGAAATTCGACCCGCGCGTGAGGTCGTTTTCGGTCATCTGGAGCATGCGGCACAGACAAGGTAAGTAAGTGGAAACCCCGCGGAAGATACTCATAATAAAGCCGAGTTCGCTTGGCGACATCATCCACAGCCTGCCGTTTTTAAGTGCGCTCAGGGAATGTTTCCCCCGGGCCGAAATCCACTGGGTAGTCGCGAAGGCCTTTTACGGCTTGCTTGAAGGCCATCCGATGCTCGACAGGCTCTGGGTATTCGATAAAGATAAATGGAAAAGGCTTTCGGGGCTCACCGGGACGGCAGGCGAGATAAGGGCTTTTATTAGAAACCTCAAAAACGAAAAAGTCGACATGGCGATTGACCTTCAGGGACTTCTTAGGAGCGGGCTCATCGCATGGGCCTCGGGCGCAAAGGTCAAGATAGGTTTCAAGGAGGCGAGGGAAGGGGCAGGCCTTTTTTATGACCACAAGGTCTCCGCAGACAGGGACATGCATGCGGTGGAAAGGTATTTCAAGGTAGCGGCGTCCATCGGGTGCAATGCCTCCGGGGTAAGGTTTCCCATGCCGCCCCTGCCCCCTGCGCCGGTTGAGCTTCCTCATGATTATATAGTCATCGCACCTTCCGCAGGCAAAGAGGCAAACAGGTGGCCTGCCCGAAGGTTCGGCGAGCTTGCGGGAAGACTCCCCTTTAAATCGGTTATCGTTGCCTCGGCCTCGGACTCACAAATTGCGGACGAGACAGTGGCCGCCTCTTCCGGGAAGGCGCTCTCCCTTGCCGGAAAGACCGACCTCAAGGGGCTTGCATCCGTGACAAAGGGCGCAAGGTTTTTAGTCTCGGGCGATACCGGTCCCGCGCACATAGCCGCGGCTCTGGGCATACCGGTATTTACGATATTCGGCCCTGCCAACCCCCAAAGGACAGGCCCTTACGGAGATATGCATACGGTAATCAGGCTCGACCTTCGTTGTTCTCCGTGTTACAGGAAGAAGAAGTGCAGGGATTGGAAGTGCATGGAGGACTTGACGGTAGATATGGCGTTTGATAGCATCCGGCAAAGGAGGAATCTCTGGCAAGGCTGATTGCAACTTTGACCGCGGCGCTTCTTATCTTCCCTGTATGGACCGAGGCAAAACCCAAAAAATACGCTGAAAAAGTGAAGTGGCTTACGCTCAAGGAGGGACTTGAGACCGCAAGCAACGAAGGCAAGCCTATTGTCGTTGACTTTGCCGTCACGAAGGGATGTCCCCGGTGCGAATTCCTCGTAAGGAATGTCTACAATAACGACTTGATAGTGGAAAAACTGAACACGGACTTCATCCCCGTATGGATAGACCTCTCCGGAAATCTTACCCCGGCGGAAAAGGCCCTCGGCGAGAAATACGACTACAGAAACGACTGCCTGCTTTTGTTTTTGGACCCGGACGGAAATATAATCCAAGACCCGGAGGGCAGGAACATGTGCTTCATGGACAGGGTCGACCCGCAGGTCTTCATAGACTACCTCTATTATGTGCTGAAGAAATACAGGTAGTCGCCCCATCCGTTTCTGAATTTTCTGCTATAATTTCACCTATGGAATTCACGGAAAATGCGCTCAAGGTCCTGAGGGCGAGATATCTTCTCAGGGACGAAAAGGGCAAAATCAAAGAGACCCCTGAGGAGATGATGAGGAGGGTCGCCTCCGCAGTTGCAGGGGCGGAGGGGCTTTACGGGGAGGACCACGCATACTGGGAAGGGCGGTTCTACGATATCATGGCCGGCCTCAGGTTCCTTCCGAACTCCCCGGCGCTTATGAATGCGGGTAAGGACATAGGACAGCTTGCGGCCTGCTTCGTCCTGCCCGTGGACGACTCTATGCTCAGTATATTCGACACCCTCAAGCACGCCGCAATGGTGCTTCAAAGCGGGGGCGGCACGGGGTTTTCGTTTTCGAGGCTTAGGCCGAGGGCCGATATAGTGCGTTCAACCGGCGGGGTTGCAAGCGGCCCGGTTTCCTTCATGAAGATATACAATACGGCCACGGAGGTCATAAAGCAGGGCGGGGCAAGACGGGGCGCAAACATGGGCATCCTCCGCGTAGACCACCCCGACATACTCGATTTCATAAGGGTCAAGCGCCAAAGGAGCGAGCTGACGAACTTCAATATCTCCGTTGCGGTTACGGACGCCTTTATCGGGGCGGTAAAGACGGGCGGGGAATACGATCTCATAAACCCAAGGACAGGCGAGCCTGCCGGCAGGCTCAAGGCAAAACAGGTCTTCGACGAGATAGTGTCAAGCGCATGGGAGACCGGAGACCCCGGGCTCGTATTCATAGACAAGGTGAATGCGGCTAACCCGACCCCGCAGATAGGGCCGATAGAAAGCACAAACCCCTGCGGGGAACAGCCGCTTCTACCGTATGAGGCCTGCATCTTAGGGTCGCTTAATGTTTCTAAATATGTGACGCCCGAAAGAGAAATAGACTATGAGCTTTTCGGAAAAGACATAGAGACGGCAGTCCGGTTCCTTGACGACTCCATAGATGTCAACAAATACCCGCTTCCGGCCATAGAGAAGATGCACAAGGGGAACAGGAAAATAGGCCTCGGCGTGATGGGCTGGGCAGATATGCTCATCCTCCTTGGGGTTCCCTATAACGGAAAGAAGGCCTTCAAGTTAGGCGGGGAACTCATGAAATTCATACGGGATACGGCAAGAGAGGCATCGGTGATGCTTGCCGGAAAGCGCGGGGTGTTCCCGAATTTCAAGGGTTCGATTTACGATGCCCCCGGAATGCCTAAGCTCAGGAACGCCACCCTTACGACCGTTGCCCCCACAGGGACGCTCTCCATAATTGCGGACTGCTCAAGCGGGATAGAGCCGCTTTTTGCCCTTGCTTTCAAGAGGCTCATTTTAGATACCGAGCTCTATGAAATGAACAGGTATTTTTTCGATATCGCCCGGCAAAAGGGGTTTTATTCAGAGGCC
>CAZPPU010000030.1:0-1791 GCA_964588515.1 uncultured Nitrospirota bacterium | reverse complement strand
AGGAAGAGGTCGTAAAAAAAGGCGCGCTTAAGGGCATAAAAGCCGTCCCGCCGGATGTAAAAAGGCTTTTTAAGACCGCACACGACATCCCCCCCGAAGACCACATAGAGATGCAGGCCGTATTCCAGAAATACACGGACAATGCCGTTTCAAAGACCATAAACATGCCCCATAGGGCAAAGAAAGAGGATGTCGCAACCGCCTATATGTTAGCATACGAAAAAGACTGTAAGGGCATTACTATCTTCAGGGCGGGCACCGAAAAGGTCGGCACGCTCGTGAAATTCACGGAGGTGGACTGATTCTATTGGGCGTAAACATAGACCATGTGGCGACCCTGAGGCAGGCAAGGCGCGGGGTCGAGCCCGAACCCCTGATGGCAGGAACACTTGCAATATTGGGCGGGGCCGACGGCATAACCGTCCATCTGAGGGAAGACAGAAGGCACATCTGCGATAGGGACCTCCATCTCCTTAGAGAGCTTGTCGCCGTCGAGCTTAACCTCGAAATGGCCGCTACAAAAGAGATGCTCAGGATAGCCTCGGAGACCGGACCCGATATGGTTACGCTTGTGCCTGAAAAAAGGCAGGAGCTTACTACCGAGGGCGGCCTCGATATGAAAGGCCTCAAGTCTAAAATCAGGGATGCGGTAAAGACTCTGAAGGGCAGGGGCATACCGGTAAGCCTTTTCATAAACCCCGACAGAAGGGACATAGAGGCGGCAAAATCCGTGGGAGCTGACATGGTGGAGATACATACGGGCATGTATGCGAATGCCAAGGGGCGAAAGAAAGAGACTGAGCTTAAGAGGGTTATGGATGCGATAGGTTATGCAAGGGATGCGGGACTCCTCGTGAATGCCGGGCACGGGCTTAATTATTCCAATGTCCGGCGTGTGGCCGGGATTAAGGGCCTAAGGGGGCTTTACATCGGCCACAGCATTATCTCCCGTGCGGTGCTCGTGGGTATGGAAAGGGCTGTAAGGGAGATGAATGAGATAGTCCGGGATGCGGTCGAAAGGGAAGGGGGACATTGACCCTGATATACGGTGTGGGCATAGACCTCGTGAAGGTAGAGAGGATGAGGGAGGTCATCGGAAGATGGGGCAGGCACTTCCTCGAAAGGGTGTTTACCGAGGGCGAAATCTCCTACGCATATGAAAAGAAAGACCCTTATCTTTCGCTCTCGGTAAGGTTTGCCGCAAAAGAGGCCCTCATAAAGGCTATGGGCTCCGAGGGGCCCATCTCGTTCAGGGACATAGAGGTCGTAAACTTAGCCTGCGGAAAGCCCTCACTTCGTGTCGTCGGAAATTTCGGGGAGTTCTTCAAAGAAAAGGGCATCCGCTCAACCCATCTTTCCCTGAGCCACGAAAAGGAATACGGCGTGGCCTGCGTGGTCGTGGAGGGCTGATGGGTCATCTATATAGGGCAGTATTTTTTCTTATCGCTCTTTTACTTCCCCTGCCTCTTTTCGGAGACTCTTCGGTAGTGGTGGATTTTACAGGAAGGCTCGATTCAGAGGGCATACCTTCCGGATGGCTTCTCAAGGAGAAAAAGGGGAAGGCCGACATTAGGGTGCTCGATGAGGACGGAGACAAGGTTGTTTACATGAGGAGCGTGAAGGCGTCTTTTTCCCTCGAAAAGGAGATGTCCCTCAGGCTGAAGGATTATCCCTATCTTACATGGAAATGGAAGGTAGTAAAGCTCCCGGAAAGAGGGGATTTCAGGAAGGGCAAGACAAACGACCAGGCCCTCCAGACCCTTATCGCCTTCGAGCACGGAAAAATCCTGA
>CAZPPU010000029.1:5886-13649 GCA_964588515.1 uncultured Nitrospirota bacterium | reverse complement strand
GCCCCCTCAGCAGGGCCTTCCTCTGGTTTGCCGTCCTTCCAAAAAGCCTTCCGTCAACTCTATGGCGCATCCATGCCCCTCCTCATCCTCAGGGCGTTCAAGTCCACCCGCATGCCGAACCGAAGCCCCATCTCGGCAAGTATCTCCCTTATCTCGTTGAGGGACTTCCTGCCGAAGTTCTTCGTCCTCAGCATATCCTGCTCGGTCTTCTGCACGAGGTCCGCAATGCTCTTTATATTGGCGTTCTTAAGGCAGTTCTGCGCACGCACCGAGAGCTCAAGCTCGTCTATGCCCTTAAGGAGGTTTTCGTTGAATATCGGCTCCTCGTCCGCGGCCATCGCCTCTTCGGAAGCCGCCTCCTCTTCCACCTCGAATATGAAGTAATCGAGGTGGCTGATAAGGATGTCTGCGGCCTGCGAGAGCGCCCTCTCGGGGTTGATGCTCTTATCGGTCCATATCTCCATGATGAGCCGGTCGAAATCCGCGGCCCTTCCCACGCGGGCCTTCTCGACCCAGAAATTGACTTTCTTTACCGGGCTGTAGATGGAATCCACGGCTATCACGCCTACGGGCATCCCCTCTTCCTTGTTAAGCTCCGCGGGCACATAGCCCATGCCCTTCCTGAGATAAAGCTCGGACTCGAAGGTCGCGCCCTTGCCCACCGTGGCTATGCGCTGTTCCGGGTTTAAGACTTCCATATCGCCTTCCACCTGAATATCCGAGCCCTTCACCTCGCCCGGGCCCTTGGCGTTTATGACCGCGGTCTTCATGCCGTTTCCGGGCACCCTGAACCTGAGTTTCTTTATATTGAGGATTATGTCTACGACATCTTCCTTCACTCCCGGCAGGCTCATGAACTCCTGGGGCGCGCCCTTTATTCTCACGGCGGTGACCGCCGCGCCCTCTATCGAAGAAAGAAGCACCCTCCTCAGGGCGTTGCCGAGGGTCGTGCCGAAACCCTTCTCGAGCGGCTCCGCTATGAGCTTGCCGTATGTGTCGGTCAGGGTCTCTTCATCGAACCTTATCTTTTCGGGAAGGTGAAAACCCTTTTTCTTTATATCCATAAAAGGCCTCCTGTGCCGGGAAGTTTATTATCTTGAGTAAAGCTCGACCACGAGCTGTTCCTGAACAGGCATCGGTATCTCCTCCCTCGAAGGCAGGTGCAGGAGTTTGCCGCGCATCTGTTCCCTGTCAAGCTCAAGCCACACCGGTATCCCCCTGTGCACGGCCTTCTCGATGCTGTCCACGATGGAAGGCAGTGTCCGGCTCGACTCCTTTACCTCCACCGCATCGCCCGGCCTGAGGGAGTAGGAAGGCATGTTCACCAGCCTTCCGTTTACCATAAAATGTCCGTGGGTTATGAGTTGTCTTGCCTGTCCTCTGTTTAAGGCGAAGCCGAGCCTGAAGACGGCGTTATCGAGCCTGCGCTCGAGGAGCTGAAGGAGCACCTCTCCGGTTGCGCCCTTCCGCCTCTCGGCCTCCTCGAAGTACCGCCTGAACTGTCTCTCCAAGACCCCGTACATGGCCTTCACATTCTGCTTTTCCCTGAGCTGTATCCCGTAGTCCGAGAGCTTGCCCCGCCGCTGGCCGTGTTGGCCGGCAGGGTATTTGCGTCTTTCTACGCCGCATTTCTCCGTATAGCACCGGTCGCCCTTGAGGAAGAGCTTTTCGCCCGCCCTCCTGCAGACCCTGCACAACGCCTCAGTGTACCTTGCCATATCAGACCCTTCTTCTTTTCGGTGGACGGCACCCGTTGTGCGGCACGGACGTCACATCCTTTATGAGGTTGACCTCAAGGCCCGCGCCCTGAAGCGCCCTTATTGCGGACTCCCTGCCACTGCCCGGCCCTTTCACGAACACATCTATCTGTCTCATGCCCGCCTCCACGGCCCTCTTGGCCGCGGACTCCGCGGTAAGCTGTGCGGCATACAGGGTCCCTTTCCTTGAACCCTTAAACCCCAGCCCTCCGGCGCTCGCCCACGAGACCACATTGCCGCCGGGGTCGGTAATGGTGACTATGGTGTTGTTGAATGTCGCCTGGATGTGCGCCACGCCCGCGGTTATGTGCCTCTTTTCCTTTTTTGCGCCCCTTTTCCTCTGAGCCATCCCCTAAGCCTCCTTCTTCTTGCCCATGACCAGTTTTCTCGGGCCCTTCCTTGTCCGCGCATTCGTCTTTGTCCTCTGGCCGTGGACGGGCAGACCGAGCCTGTGCCTGAGCCCCCTGTAACTGCCTATCTCGATGAGGCCCTTTATGTTCATTGCGACCTCGCGCCTGAGGTCTCCCTCGACGCGGTAGTCCTTTTCTATGACATTCCTTATCTTTACTATGTCTTCGTCCTTAAGGTCCTTTACCCGGACATCGGGGTTTACGCCCGTTTCGGCGAGTATCTTCTTCGACAGCGACCTGCCCACTCCGTATATGCGGGTCAGTCCTATCTCCACCCTTTCGTTCTTCGGCAGGTCAACCCCTGCGATACGAGCCATTTGAGCCTCCCTTTAACCCTGTCTCTGTTTGTGACGGGGGTTTTCGCACAAAACCCTTATGACGCCTTTTCTCTTTACGACCTTACACTTCATGCACACCGGCTTTACGGAAGAACGGACCTTCATCGCCTTTCCCTCACTTGAACCTGTAGGTTATCCTGCCCTTTGAGAGGTCGTAGGGAGAAAGCTCCACAGTGACCTTGTCTCCGGGCAGTATCTTTATAAAATGCATCCTCATCTTCCCCGATATATATGCCAATATGACCTGCCCGCTTTCGAGCTCCACTCTGAAAGTCGCATTGGGCAGGGACTCAACGACCGTGCCCTGCACCTCTATGCTTTCTTCTTTCGGCATTAACCTATAATTTTAAACCTTTACTCTATTTTAGTCAATATGTCGGCAGGGCCGTCCGTTATCGCTATGGTATGTTCGAAGTGCGCCGACAGGGAGCCGTCCTTTGTGACTGCGGTCCATCCGTCCTCGAGGATATCCACCTCCGGCCCTCCGGCATTGACCATTGGCTCAAGCGCAAGGGTCATCCCCTGCCTGAGCCGCGGCCCCTTGCCCGGCATCCCGAAGTTGGGTATCTGGGGCTCCTCGTGGAGGAGCTTCCCTATGCCGTGGCCGGTGAAGGTCCTTACGACGGAAAACCCGTTGCCCTCCACATGCCCCTGTATTGCGCTCGATATGTCCGAGACCCTGCTCCCTTCCCTTGCCTTTTCGATGCCGATGTAAAGGGCCTCCTCGGTGACCGCCATGAGCCTTCGGGCAAGCTCGCTCACCCGGCCCACGGCCTGCGTTACGGCCGCATCCCCGTAAAACCCATCGAGGAACACCCCCAAGTCTATGCCTATTATGTCGCCCTCCTTGAGCCTCTGCCCCGAGGGGATGCCGTGTATCACACGGTCGTTGACCGATGCACAGATGCTTGACGGATAGCCCCTGTAGCCCTTGAAGGCCGGGATGCCGCCCATGGCGGCTATCTTTTTCTCGGCCATCGTTTCAAGTTCCCTGGTTGATATGCCCGGGGCAACGGCCCCTTTAAGCTCCTTAAGCGTTACCGCCACAATCCTGCATGCCTCCGCTATCTTTTTGATTTCGTCCTTCGATTTTATGAGTATCACCTGACGAGGGCTACCCTTTTCTTCCCCTGATTCTGCCTTTCCTCAGGAACCCCTCGTAACTGCGGGTGACGAGGTGGGCCTCTATCTGGGAGATGGTATCGAGCGCCACTCCCACGACTATAAGGAGGGATGTGCCCCCGAAATAAAACGGCACGCCGAACTTCCCGATGAGGATGTCCGGCAGAACACACACAACCGAGAGGTATACCGCACCAAGGAAGGTGAGCCTCGTAAGGACCCTGTAGATGTATTCGGATGTCTTCTGCCCGGGCCTTATCCCGGGTATGAAGCCCCCGTACTTCTTGAGGTTGTCGGCGACATCCACCGGGTTGAATACGACCGCGGTGTAAAAATAACAGAAGAAAAATATCATCCCCACATAAAGGAAAGTGTTCAGGACCGTGCCCCTCGAAAGCTGTCTTGCCACCCCCTGAACCCACGGTATCGCAATGAAGCCCGCCACCGTGGCGGGGAACATTATGATGGAGGAGGCGAAGATGGGGGGGATGACGCCGGAGGTGTTTATCTTAAGCGGGAGGTGCGTGGACTGCCCGCCGTAGACCTTTCTCCCCACGACCCGCTTTGCATACTGAACGGGTATCTTCCTCTGCCCCCTTTCGATGAATATTATCACCCCCACGACCGCAACCATAAGGACGACGAGGAAGAGCACGAAGAAGAGGTTCAACTCCCCGGCCTTCATGAGCCTTGAGGTGCTTATAAGCGCATTGGGTATGCTCGCCACTATGCCCGCGAATATTATCAGCGAGATGCCGTTTCCTATGCCCCGCTCGGTTATCTGCTCCCCAAGCCACATGATAAATGCGGTGCCCGATGTGAGGGTCGTCATCGTAAGGAGCCTGAAGCCCCATCCCGGGCTCTGGATGAATGCGCCGTCGTTCATACCCTCAAGCCCCACGGATATGAAGAAGGACTGTATGATGCTTATCACGACCGTCCCGTAACGCGTGTACTTGACTATCTTTTTCCTTCCGGTTTCGCCCTCCTTTGCGAGCTTCCCTATGGCGGGCACGACTACGGTGAGGAGCTGTAGTATGATGGATGCGCTTATGTAGGGCATTATCCCCAAGGCGAAGATGGTAACGCGGGAAAGCGCGCCTCCGGAGAACATGTCGAAGAAGTCCATTATGGCCCCGCCCTTTTCCTGAAGGAACTTGCTCAGTTCCTCCCCGTTTATGCCCGGCGTGGGTATGTGGGCGCCTATCCGGTATACGGCGAGCATCGCGACGGTGAAGAGCACCCGGTTTTTAAGCTCTTCTATCTTGAAAATATTCTAGAAACTCTGGAAGACTCCCAAGCTCAGATCACCTCTGCCGAGCCGCCCGCAGCCTTTATCTTTTCGACAGCGGACTTGCTGAAGGCATGGGCCTTTACGGTCAGGGGCCTTTTAAGCTCCCCTTCTCCAAGCACCTTAAGGCCGTCCTTGAGAGATTTTAATACGCCTCTTTCGATGAGGACCCCGGGGTCTACGGCATCGGCGTTATGGACTGCGAGGTCTTGAATATTTACGATTGCGTACTCTTTCGAGAATTTATTATGAAACCCCCTTTTGGGAAGCCTCCTCTGAAGCGGCATCTGCCCGCCTTCGAACCCGGGCCTGACCCCTCCGCCTGCGCGCGCCTTCTGACCCTTATGGCCTTTTGTTGCGGTCTTCCCGTGGCCGGAGCCCGGACCCCTGCCTATCCTCTTGGGTTTTTTCCGGCTTCCCTTGGCCGGTCTCAAATCTCCGAGCCTCATCCCTCTCTGACCTCCTCGGCCTGTTCCTCGGTCTTGCCCCCAATATCGGAGGAGGCCGTGCCTCCTCTCAGGCGGGCCATATAAGCGGGGTCCCTAAGACTCTTAAGGGCCTCCATTGCGGCCCTTGCCGTATTAAACGGGTTATGTCCTCCGAGGGACTTTGCAACCACATCCTGAATCCCTCCGACCTCGAGGATGCTCCTGACCGCGCCGCCTGCGATAAGCCCGGTGCCTTTCCCCGCGGGGTTCATTATCACGGTGCCGGCCCCGAACTTCCCCACGACCCTGTGCGGGATGGTGCCCTCTTTGACCGGGAACTTTATGAGGGACTTCTTTGCGCTTTCAACGGCCTTCCTTATGGCCTCCGGGACCTCGGACGCCTTGCCTTTTCCGATGCCGACCGTGCCCAGTCCGTCGCCCACCGCCACGAGCGCGCTGAAGGAGAACCTCCTTCCGCCCTTGACCACCTTGGCCACGCGGTTTATGTATATAACCCTATCCTTTAGGGCCTGTTCCGCCGGGTCTACCTTAGCCAATATTTCCTCCTAAAGATAAAATCGTTAATCTCAAAATTCAAGACCGGCCTTCCGGGCCGCATCGGCAAGGGCCTTGACCGAGCCGTGATAGAGATAGCCTCCCCTGTCGAATACGGCCTTCTTGATGCCCTTTTCGAGCGCCCTTTTGCCCACGAGGCCGCCTATGAGGGCCGCCATCTTCACATTCCCCCTGTGCCCCTTGTATTCCTTGAACTCCTTATCGAGGCTCGATGCATTGACCTGCGTGCGGCCCGAGGCGTCGTCTATGAGCTGGGCGTAGATGTGGTCGAGGCTCCTGTAGACGCTGAGCCGCGGCCTTTCCCGAGTGCCGGATATGCGCTTTCTTATCCTTATATGTCGCCTTTTGCGCTCGTTCGGTATTTTCATTTCTTTCCGGCCTTCCCGGCCTTCAGCTTGAGCCTCTGCCCTGTGTACCTTATGCCCTTTCCCTTGTATGCATCCGGGGGCCTCAGGGCCCTTATATCCGCGGCCACCTGCCCCACCTTCTGCTTGTCTATGCCGGTGATGGTAATCTGCGTCTGCTTCGGGTCGGTCGTCGCCTTTATCCCCTCCGGGAGGGGAAACTCCACCGGGTGCGAATACCCTAAGGTAAAGACTATCTTACCGCCCGCAACCTGCGCCTTATACCCCACGCCCGTTATATCGAGCACCTTTGTGTAGCCCGCGGTCACGCCGGCCACCATGTTGTTTATAAGGCTCCGCGCCATCCCGTGGAGGGCCCGGTCCACCTTGGATTCCACGGTCCGCTCGACGACGAGCTTTCCGTCTTGGACCATGAGCTTGAGCCTGTCCGGGTAAACCCACTGAAGCTCCCCTTTAGGCCCTTTGACCTTAACGGTATCGCCCGCCACGGCAACCGTTACATCCTTCGGGAACTCTACCGGCTTTTTTCCAATCCTCGACATGTATTCTCCTACCAGACCTGGCAGAGCACTTCGCCGCCCACATTTTCCCTGCGGCAGGCCTTATCGCCCATGACGCCCTTGGGGGTGGAGAGCACCGAGATGCCTATGCCGCCCATCGCCTTGGGTATCTCCGTGGCCCCGGCATAGACCCTCCGGCCGGGCCTCGAAACCCTCTTTAGGCCGGTTATGATGCTTGTGCCGTCCACATATTTGAGGTTGAGCCTGAGGGTGCCCTGCTTTTTATCCTTCTGTATTTTGTATGCCCTGATGAAGCCTTCCTCCTTGAGGATGCGCGCTATGTCGAGCTTCATCTTGGATGCGGGCATGTCCACCCGGTCGGCCCTTATGACCGTGGCGTTCCTTATCCTCGTGAGCATATCGGCTATAGGGTCGGTGAGCATCCCTGCACCTCTACCATGAAGACTTCGTCACCCCGGGGATGACGCCCTGGAGTGCGAAGTTCCTGAAGCAGATCCTGCAGAGCCCGAAATCCCTCATGAATCCTCTGGGCCTTCCGCAAACCCGGCACCTGCTGTGCACCCTCACCTTGAATTTGGGCGTCCGCTTTGCCTTTTCAATCAGACAGGTTTTTGCCATTCAAACTCCTTTTTTAAATTTCATCTTTGAAATCCTAAATCTCGATTTCATTTCAAGCCCCCCTTATCGCTGAAGGGCATTCCGAAATTGCCGAGGAGGGCCTTGCCCTCGGCATCCGTCTTTGCGGTCGTGCATATTATGACATCGAGTCCGTGGACTATCTCCACCTTATCGTAGTCTATCTCCGGGAAAATGAACTGCTCTTTGAGCCCGAGCGCGTAGTTGCCCCGCCCGTCGAAGGCCTTGCCGGAGACGCCCTTGAAATCCCTTATCCTCGGCAGGGCGAGGTTTATGAGCCTGTCCAGGAACTCATACATCCTGTCTCCTCCCAAGGTGA
>CAZPPU010000029.1:0-5876 GCA_964588515.1 uncultured Nitrospirota bacterium | reverse complement strand
TCCAATAGGCATGCCTTCACTGAGCTTGAATGTGGCTATGGACTTCTTCGCCCTCGTCTGGACGGGCCTCTGCCCGCTGATGGATGCAAGCTCCTTCTGGACGGAATCGAGGAGCTTTATGTTCTGGACGGCCTCGCCGAGCCCCACAGTGAGGACCACTTTTTCGACCTTGGGCACTTCCATGATATTGCCGTATGAAAACTCCTTCATGAGCGCGGGCACGACCTCGTCCCTGTATCTTTTCTTAAGCCTCGGCGCCCCGTTTCCTTTAGTCCCGGCCATTAGTCTATCGCCTCCCCGCACTTCTTGCAGACCCTCGACTTCCCCCCGCCGTCAAGGAGAAGGGTCCCTATCCGCGAGGGCTTTCCGCACTTGGGGCAAAGGAGCATCACATTGGATATCTGGAGCGGCGCTTCCTTCTCTATGATTCCGCCCTGCGAATATTTCCTCGAGGGCTTCATATGCCTCTTTATCATATTGACCTTCTCTACGATGACCTTGCCCTTTGCCGGCATTACGGAAAGGACCCTGCCTTTCTTGCCCCTCTCCCTGCCGGTCGTTACGACCACGGTATCCTGCTTTTTAATGCCCAAGCCCATCTCTTAGAGCACCTCCGGGGCAAGGGATATTATCTTCATGAATTCCTTCCACCTGAGCTCCCTTGCAACCGGGCCGAAAATTCTCGTGCCCACGGGCTCGCCCTCCGGGTTTATGAGGACCACCGCATTCTGGTCGAACCTTATGTAGGAGCCGTCCGGCCTCCGCTCGGCGTTCCTCGTCCTGACGACGACCGCCTTGGCCTTCGAGCCCTTCTTGACATTGCTCTCCGGGATGGCCTCTTTTACGCTCACCATGATGATGTCTCCGAGGCGCGCATATCTCCTCCTTGAGCCGCCTAAGACCTTTATGCACTGGGCCTTCTTGGCTCCGGAGTTGTCCGCGACCTCCAGCATGCTCCTCGTCTGAATCATGCCTTCTTAACGACCTCAAGTACGACCCATTTCTTTTGCTTGCTCATGGGCCTCGTCTCCATTATGGAAACCGTATCGCCCACTTTCGAGAGCCCTTCCGGGTCGTGAGCCATGAGTTTCGTAATCCTCTTTACGGTCTTTTTGTAGACCGGGTGCTGATAAAGGCTCCTTACGGCCACCACAACGGATTTTTGCATCTTGTTTCCTACGACCTCGCCTGTGTAAGTCTTCTTTGCCATTTTAGCCCTTCGCCTGTTTTTCTTTTATAACGGTCAGGAGCCTTGCGAGGTCCTTCCTGACGGTCCGAAGCCTCTTTGGGTTTTCTATCTCGCCGGTGGCCTGCTGGAACCGCAGGTTGAAGAGCTCCCTTCTCAGGTCGCCCCCCTTGACCGCGAGTTCCTCGACGGTCTGCTCTCTCATTTCGCCCGCCTTCATGCCGCGGCCTCCCTGAGCCTGACGAACCTCGTGGCCATGGGGAGTTTATGGGCCGCAAGCCTCATCGCCGCTTTTGCAATCTCCTCCGTAACACCGGACATCTCATAGAGGACCCTGCCCGGCTTAACGACCGCAACCCAGTATTCCGGCGCGCCCTTTCCCTTGCCCATTCTCGTTTCCGCAGGCTTCTTCGTTATGGGCTTGTCCGGGAACACCCTTATCCAGACCTTACAGCCCCTCTTTACATGCCTTGTAATGGCGACCCTGCCGGCCTCTATCTGCCGGCTCGAAAGCCACGCGGGTTCAATGGCCTTGAGGCCGAACTCCCCGAAGCTGAGCTCCCCGCCGCGGAGGGCCGTGCCTTTCATCCTACCCTTCTGCATCTTCCTGAATTTGACCTTCTTGGGCGCAAGCATCTAAGCGGCCGCTCCTATGATGTCGCCGTGGTAGAGCCAGACCTTCACGCCGATTTTGCCGTAGGTGGTGCGGGCCTCGGCAAACCCGTAGGATATGTCGGCCCTCAGGGTATGGAGCGGAACCCTGCCCTCCCTGTACCACTCGCGCCTTGCTATCTCCCCGCCGGCAAGCCTTCCGGAACAGGCCACCCTCACCCCTTTCGCGCCGAACCTGAGGGCCGAGGCCACCGCCTTTTTCATCGCCCTCCTGTAAGCGACCCGCTTTTCCATCTGGAGCGCTATGTTTTCGGCCACAAGCTGTGCGTCCACCTCGGGCTTCCTCACCTCTTTTATATCTATCGAGACCTCCTTGCCGGTGAGGCCTGTAACCTCCTGCCTGAGCTTCTCGGCCTCCACGCCCTTTTTGCCTATGACAATCCCGGGCCTTGCCGTATGTATGATTATCTTCATCTTCTGCGGGGTCCTCTCTATCTCTATCTTGGAGACCCCTGCATGGTAAAGCCTCTTTTTTATGAACCGTCTTACATCCATGTCCTCTATGAGGTTGTCCGCATAGTCCGTCCGCGCAAACCACCTCGAATCCCATGTCCTGATTATGCCGAGCCTGTTTCCGACCGGATGCGTCTTCTGACCCATGTTTAATCCTTCTCCGTAAGGTGAATAGTTATATGGGATGACCTCTTCCTTATGATGTTCGCCCTTCCCTGCGCACGCGGCTCCATCCTCTTCATCGTCGGCCCCTGCCCAACGAACGCCTTTGAGACGACCATCGTCTCCGGGTCCTTCGCCTTCTTCTGCTCGGCGTTTGCCATAGCCGACCTGAGGAGCTTCGCAACCGGCCTTGCGGCCCGGTAGGGCATGAACTTCAGGGAAACAAGCGCATCACCCGCCTTCTTCCCCTTTATGATGTCCACCACCCTCTGCGCCTTCCTCGGCGTCACCCGGGCATATTTAAGGATAGCCATTGCTTCCGTCATGATGTCGATTCCTTCTTCTCCGAGCCCGCATGACTCTTGAATGTCCTTGTGGGCGAAAACTCGCCTAACTTATGCCCGACCATGTTCTCGGTCACATAGACCGGGATGAACTTCTTTCCGTTATGGACCGCAAATGTAAACCCTATGAACTCCGGCAGGACGGTCGAGCGCCTCGACCATGTCTTTATGAGCTTCTTTTCGCCGGACTCCATGGCCTTCTGCACCTTCTTGAGGAGCTTTTCCTCGACAAACGGACCTTTCTTAAGGGACCTCGGCACTCTTACTTCCTCCTCTTTACGACGAACCTGTCGGTTCGTTTGTTGTGTCTGGTCTTAACGCCCTCGGGCTTCCCCCATGGAGAGCATGCGGGCCTTCCGCCGGAGCTTCTCCCCTCGCCGCCTCCGAGCGGATGGTCTACGGGGTTCATCGCAACGCCCCTGACATGCGGCCTTATGCCGAGCCACCTCCGCCTTCCGGCCTTCCCGAAGGATATGTTTTCGTGGTCGGTGTTTCCGACCTGCCCTATGGCGGCCATGCACAGGGACGGTATGAGCCTCACCTCTCCGGAGGAGAGCTTCACCTGACAGTATTTCTCTTCCTTTGCAACGAGCTGTGCCTGCGCCCCCGCGCCCCTTGCAAGCCTTGCGCCCTCGCCCGGCCTCATCTCTATGCAGTGTATGAAGGAACCGAGCGGCATTTCGCCGAGGGGCATCGCATTGCCCTCCTTGACCTCGACCCCGCTTCCGGAGACGACCTCGTCGCCGACCTTAAGGCCCACCGGCGCTATCATGTAGCGCCTTTCGCCGTCCCGGTACTTAAGAAGCGCTATCATTGCGGAACGGTTCGGGTCGTACTCGAGCGTCTCAACGACCGCCGGTATCGCAGTCTTATCCCGCTTGAAATCCACGAGCCGGAACATCTTTTTGGCGCCGCCGCCCCTGTGCCATACGGTTACCCTGCCTAAGGAGTTTCTTCCGCCCGTCCTTTTAAGCGGCACAAGCAGGCGCTCGCAGGGCTCCTTTGCGGTTGACTTCTTGTCGATGGAGGTCTGAAACCTCCTGCCCGGCGATGTCGGCTTATAAGACTTTAACGCCATTTATGCTCCCTGCACGAAATCAAGTTTCTCGCCCTCCTTGAGCGTTACAAAGGCCTTCTTCCTCTCTTGGGTCATCCCGGCGGACTTCCCCAACTTCTTTATCTTCCCCGGGGTGTTCACCGTTCCTACCTTTTGCACCTTGACCTTGAAGAGCGTCTCGAAGGCCTTCTTTATCTCAAGCTTGTTTGCGCCCCTTGCGACTTCAACGAGTATCTTGTTTTCGGACTCCTTAAGGGCCGTCCCCTTCTCGGTAAAAAGCGGCCTCTTTATAACCGTATAGATGTCTTTCATCCCCGCGCCTCCAGCCTCTCTACGGCATCCTTCGTAAGGAGGAGACTTTCATGCGAAAGCACGGCGTAGACATTTATGTCGCTTGCGGGCAGGACATCCACACGCGGTATGTTCCTTGCCGAGCGAAGGACGGTATCGTCCCGCGCACCGAGCACTATGAGGAGGCTCTTTCCCTCAAGCCCCAGTCCCTTAAGAACCCCAAGCATCTCTTTGGTCTTCGGGGCATCGAACTTCAGGCCCTCGACGACCGTGAGTTCCCCGTCCTTGAGCTTCCTTGAGAGGGCGCAGGCCAGCGCCTGCCTCCTCTGCCCCCTCGGCATGTAGTATGAATAATCCCTCGGCATAGGGCCAAAGACCTTGCCGCCGCCCTTCCAAAGGGGCGACCGTATGCTCCCCGCCCTTGCCTTCCCCGTATGTTTCTGCTTGAAGGGTTTTTGCCCGCCGCCCCTTACAGGCCCCTTGGTCTTGGCGGCATGAGTGCCCTGCCTCTGGTTTGCGAGGTAATTGACTACCGCCTCATGTAAAAGGGCGTCCCGGCCCCCCATGCCGAATACCTTTTCGGACAGGGAGAGCTTGCCCCTTCCTGCGTTCGTCCTGTCTTTTATCTCAACCTCAGGCATCTTAAGCCTTCCTCACTTCAACAACCGAGTTCTTCGCTCCGGGCACGGCGCCCCTGAGGAGGAGGAGGTTTTCCCTCACATCCACGACCTCTATGCCCTGCGTCGTAACGCGTCTTGCGCCCATATGCCCGGCCATCTTCTGGCCCTTCCAGACCCTCGACGGATAAGAGCTTGCCCCTATGGAGCCCGGGGCCCGGTTGAACATACTGCCGTGGCTTCCCGGCCCGCCGCTGAATTTATGCCTCTTCATCACGCCCTGAAAGCCCTTCCCATTGGAGCCCCCGGTTACGCATACCACATCGCCCTTCGTAAAACTCTCCGCCTTGACCTCGCCTCCGACCTTAAGACCGGAGATGGGGAATTCCCTCAAGGCCCTGTAAAGGGCCGTCCCTGCTTTTTTGAAGACCCCGGCCGCGGGCTTCGTGAGCTTCCGCTCCTTTTTTTCCTCGAAGAACCCGACCTTCACCGCCTCATACCCGTGCTTTTCGTTGGTCTTCACCTCAACGACCGCGCCGGGCCGGACCTCTACGACGGTCACCGGTATAATCCTTCCGGCCTGGCCGAATATCTGGGTCATCCCGACCTTTCTGCCTAAAACCGCGGTCATAACTGCTTTATCTCCACATCCACCCCGGCGGCAAGCTCAAGCCTCGTGAGGGCCTCCACCGTCTGGGCCGGGGGGTCCAGTATGTCTATGAGCCTCTTATGAGTCCGTATCTCGAACTGCTCCCTCGATTTCTTATCCACATGCGGCGACCGAAGGACCGTGTACTTGGTTATCCTGGTCGGAAGCGGCACAGGGCCTTTGACCCGCGCGCCCGTCCTCTGCGCGGTATCCACTATCTCCTTGACCGACTGGTCGAGGACCCTATGGTCGTAAGCCCTGAGCTTTATCCGTATCTTCTGGTTCATGCCTTATTCTATTATCTCCGAGACGACGCCGGCGCCCACGGTCCTTCCGCCCTCCCTGATGGCGAACCTCACTTCCTTTTCCATCGCTATGGGCATGATGAGATCGACCGAGACATTCACATTGTCCCCGGGCATCACCATCTCCACCCCGTCGGGCA
>CAZPPU010000028.1:6389-13658 GCA_964588515.1 uncultured Nitrospirota bacterium | reverse complement strand
AAAGTTGAGTCGATTTAAGCATAAGTTCCGCGCCTTTGTCAAGGATTTTTTGCGAGGCCGTAGGAAGACCTCGGATTTTTAGTAAAATAAAGGATGCTCTGGGCCGGCCTATCGCTTTTTTCGGCATTTACGCTTGCCACGACGGACGCCCTCGTAAAGAATGTCCTTCAGAGGCATGACGAATACATCGTTGCCTGGCTTTGGATTTTCATGTCCCTGCCTTTTCTTCTGCCTGTTGCCTTTTTCGTCGAATGGCCTTTGCTTGACCGGGAGTTTTATATCGCATTCCTGTCGGCGCTCCCGCTTGAGGCCCTTGCGCTGATACTTTATACCAAGGCGCTCAAGGCGTCGCCCCTTAGTCTTTCGCTTCCTTTTCTTTCGCTCACGCCGGTTGCCCTCCGGCTGAGGGGGAAAACCCCGCCTGTTTCGGCAAGAGAGGTTACCGCCTCGGCAAAGGCAATGCTCATCCCCGGACTTGTCACCTCCCTCTCGGTCGTTTCCCATACGCTGGCGATGAGTATGACGCAGGTGGCCTATATGATAGCCCTGAAAAGAACGAGTCTCCTTTTCGGGGTCCTTTACGGGTATTTCGTCTTCAAGGAGGGCAATATAAGAGAGCGGTTTTTAGGTGCGGCGCTCATGTTTTCGGGGTTTGTGCTCGTGGTGCTTGGATAAAGCGCCGAATCGTTTACGGATGGGATGGGTCAGTGACCCTCTTCCCCGAGTTCCTTGAGTTTCTTCCAGAGGGTAACCCTGCTTACGCCGAGGTGCTTTGAGGCCATGGTCTTGTTGCCCTTGTACATGGTAACGGCGGCCCGTATGGCCTCCGGAGAGAGCCTCCCCTTGCCGTCTGCGGCGCGGGGCTCCGGCTCATGGAATAGGTAATCGGGCAGGTCCGAGACCTCCACGGTCTCGCCCTTGCAGGTGATTGCGCTATGCTCAAGGGCGTTTATGAGCTGTCTTACATTGCCGGGCCAGCCGTAGTGCTGGAGGACCTCCATTGCGCGGTGGTTTATCCTTTTTACATCCTTTCCGTTTACGATTGAAATCTTTTTCAGGTAGTGGAAGGCGAGTATGGGTATATCCTCCTGCCTTTCCCTCAGGGGCGGGGTCTGGATAAAGATTGAATTGACCCTGTAAAGGAGGTCTTCCCTGAACCTCCCGGTGGAGGCTAACTTGTAGATGTCTTTGTTGGAGGCCGAGACAAGCCTTATATCCACGGGGACGGGCCTATGGTCGCCCACCCTTTCTACGACCTTTTCTTCGAGCGTCCTTAAGAGTTTGGCCTGCATCATGATGGGCATGTCGCCTATCTCGTCCAAGAAGATAGTCCCCCGGTCGGCGGCCTCGAACCTTCCGGTCCTGTCGCTTATTGCGCCTGTGAAGGCGCCCTTTTTGTGGCCGAAGAGCTCGCTTTCAAGCAGGTACTCGTTAAGAGATGCGCAGTTCATAGCGATAAAGGGGCCGTCCTTCCGTCTGCTCAGGGCGTGTATGGCATTGGCGACAAGGTTTTTCCCCGTGCCGCTTTCCCCGCATACAAGGACCGGGGCCTCGCTTTGGGCCGCATTCCTTATCTGCTCGTAGAGTCTCTGCATCGCCGCGCTCTTCCCCAATAGTCCCATGAACCAGTAGTCCTTGCTTAGCTCCTGCTTAAGCTCCTGGACTTCGAGCTCCTTCATGTATAAAGAGGTGATGTCAGTCATGGTCTCCACCGCGCCCACTATCTCGCCGGTCTCGTCCCTGAGGGTGACGGCGTTCTTAAGGAGATACACGGCCCTTCCGTCTGCCGTCCGTATCCTGCACCTTTTATTGCATACACTGCCGTCTTTGAAGAGGTTACAGCGTTTCTGCTTCCCCTCATCCGTAAGGACAACGCATGTGTCGCTGTCAAGGATGGTGCACTGCTTACCTAAGACATCCTCCCTCCGGTAGCCCGTAATCTCCTCTGCGGCCTTGTTGAAAAAGAGTATGTGCCCGTCGCAGTCAACGACCATGAGGCCGTCCCTCATCGTCTCAAAGACATTGAACATCAAACTCTGGTCTGCAAGTATCTTGTTTATCATAAGTTTAACGCTATGTTGCTTAACATTAATTAACATATTAACACATGCTTAGTCAAGAAGAATCTTTCATATCATATAATACCTTGAAATTAAAGTAAATTTTTAAAAGGTTCAACTGGCACATCGTTTGCACTCTAAAGTTCAGAGTTTAAGTAAACATGAATTACGGAATAGAGGAGAGTAGATGAAAAAGGTCTTGATAGCAGTAGACGGCACACGGGGCTCGAAGGCCGTGCTGACTGCCTTCTATAACATGGTAAGGCCGCCGGAGGAAGTGGTCCTCCTTCATGTGGAGAGGCCCGGGGGGAAATCCCTCATGTATGAGATGTTGGGCGAGGCCGAGATGTCCACACTCAGGGAGGCGTTAGAGGGCACCGGACATAAAGAGGCGATGGACAGGAAGGCGGAAAAGGTCCTTGCCTTTTACCGGAGAGAGCTTGAGGAGGCGGGGGTGGGCGTAAAGACCGTGATGAGGTTCGGCCAGCCGGCAGAGGAAATCCTGAAGGCCGCCCGGCAGGAAGGCGCAGGGCTTATCATCATGGGCTCAAGCGGAAGCAGGGGCTGGGGCAGGCTCATCGCGGGGAGCGTGGCCGACGATGTGAGAAGGACCGCGGGCATACCCGTGCTCGTTGCAAAGAAGACGACCATGTGCGAAGAGCCCTACTCATGGAAGGACGCCTATCTTGCGGTATCCGTCTCGACGGCCGTGATTTTAGGGCTGTTTCTTTTAGGACTCGTTCTGAAAAACGGGGAGCATCTGCCCTGAACGAAAAAAACGAAAAGGAGGAAGCGATGAAAAAGGTGCTTATTGCGGTGGACGACACGAAAGGCTCAAAAGGCGTGCTTTCGGTCTTCCGGAACCTCGTAAGGCCGCCGGAAGAAGTGGTGCTCCTGCATGTGGAGAGCCTCGAGGGGAAGTCCCTGATGCTCGACATGTTGGGCGAGGCCGAGATGTCCACCCTCAAGGAGATGCTCAGGGGGACGGAGCATAAGGAGGCCCTCGACAGAAAGGCCGAAAAGATAATCTCATTCTACAGGCGTGAGCTCGAAGACGGCGGCCTCGGAAGCGTAAAGACCCTCGTAAGTGAAGGCATCCCCTCGGAGGAAATCGTCAAGGTCGCATAGGAAGAGGGCGGGGACCTCATAATAGTCGGCTCAAACGGGAAGAAGGGCCTTGCGAGGCTCATCACCGGATGCGTGAGCAAAGCGGTCGAAGGCAGTGCAAAGATGCCGGTGCTCGTATCCAAAGAGGCGGCCGGGGAGACCCGTGAGTGGAAAGCGGCGCACGCCCCGGTCTCCGGGTAAACTCCGGGTAAAAAATAAAAACAGGAGGTAAGAAGTGAAAACAGTACTTATTGCAGTGGACGAAACGGCAGGCTCGAAGTCCATACTTTCGGCCTTCCACAATATGGTGAAGGAGCCCGAAAGTGTTGTGCTTTTGCATGTGGAAAAGCCGGGCGGGAAGTCCCTCATGTACGATATGTTAGGCTAGGCCGAGATGTCCACGCTCAAAGAGGCGATGGAGGACTCCGCTCACAAGGAGGCCCTCGATAAATAGACCGAAAAGCTCCTTGCCCGCTACAAGGAGGAGATAGCAAACGGCGGCTCCGTAAATGTAAAGACCGTCGTCAGGTGGGGCCACCCGGTGGAGGAAATCCTCAAGGTCGCCGCGGAAGAGAATGTGGAACTGATAATAATGGGCTGTAACGGGAAAAGCAGGCTCCATAAGCTCGTAAGCGGCTGTGTTACGAGGGATGTGGAAAGGAGCGCAAAGGTCCCGGTGCTCGTGGCAAAGTCCGGGGCATGCGCAAAGGCTCCGGAGGCCGTGGGCCTAAAGGAGGTCGCCTATGATGTCCGGTAGCCTTGCCTCGGCTTTCTCCGCGATACTCTTGGGCGCGGCCTTGGGGTTCGTCCTCCAGAGGGGCCGCTTCTGCCTGAACACCGCATTCAGGGATATCATCTTCCTCAAGGATATCACGATGTTCCGGTCCTACATCCTTGCCATCGTGGTTGCCTTCATCGGAACGAACCTCATGGATGACATGGGGCTCTTCATAACCGTAAACCAGGAGACCGGGGAGGTCATAAAGACCACACTCCTCAGGCAGAGGTTCGTCCCGCTTGCCAACATATTGGGCGGGTTCGTCTTCGGCCTCGGAATAGTGCTTGCAGGCGGATGCGCAAGCGGCATAGTCTACAGGTTGGGCGAAGGGCAGATAGGCGCGATGGTCGGGATTTTAGGGTTTTTCTTAGGGGTCGCCATGACCGCCGACGGAATCCTGAGCCCGGTCTCCCAGTTCCTTAAGAGTTTTTCCGTAGAAATCTCCGGCAGTTCGGGCCCAGCCCTGTGGGATGTCTTCGGCGGCGGGATGCTCGCAAAGTGGGCGACCATATCGGCCCTCGCCGTGGCGTTAATGGTCTTCGTGATGCGCGGGAAGCCCTCCTTAGGCAACTCCTCGAAGGGATACTCATGGGCGCTGACCGGCGTGCTCATCGGCGCGCTTACGATATCCGGGTGGTGGATATCCTCTTATTTCGGCGGAGTCCCGAGGGGTCTTGCAATCACCACGCCCATCAGGGAGTTCTTCAACACCGTGCTCTATAAAAGCTCCAACTCGCCCTTTCCGGAATTCAGCTTCTTCGGAATCTTCAAGGGCACATGGGGGGTGTTTTTCATATTCGCCCTCCCCTTGGGCGCATTCCTAAGCGCCGTAGGGCTTAAGGAGTTCAAGTGGAAAACGCCTCCGGCAAAGGAAATCCTGACCGTCTTTGCCGGCTCTGTCATAATGGGCGTGGGTGCGGTCGTCGCAGGCGGCTGCTACCTTGGCCACGGCGTAACCGGCGTCTCCACGATGTCGGTCGCAAGCCTCGTCGCCATCGCTTCCATAATCTTGGGCAATTGGACGATGGTCTACTTCAAGTTCATAAAGCCGATGCAGGATTAAGCAGGCACGGCCTGCCGCGAAAATGGGGGCTCATAGCCCTGCCGCAGGGGGGCTGTGCCCCCATTTCGATTCTGCGTTATAATATCGCATATGGAGAAGAACACTTGAGGGTCGGACTGTTCGGCGGGACTTTCAACCCCCCGCACTACGGACACCTGAGGGCAGGCGAGGAGGTCAGAGAAAGGCTCGGTCTCGATAAAGTGCTCTTTATTCCCGCAGGGAACCCTCCGCTTAAGGCCGGAGGCCTCGAGGATGCCTCCGTAAGACTCTCCATGACAGAGATTGCCGTTTCCGGAAACCCCTTCTTTGAGGTCTCGGACATCGAATGCAAGACACGGGAAAAGTCCTACTCGGTGGATACGGTAAGGAGGCTCAAGGCCCTCCGCCACGAAGACGAGCTTTTGTTCGTATTAGGCATAGACGCATTCCTTGACCTCCCGATGTGGAAAGACCCGGAGGCGCTTACATCCCTCGTAGACTTCGTCGTCATATCCCGTCCCCCTTTTTGCTTCGGGCCTGCCGCGGGCTCCCCTTTTCTTAAAGGGGGCGAGGCCCTCCGCGACCTTGACCGGGCAGGGGCGGACTCCCTGAGCCTGCCGCTTCGTAGCGGAAGGGCCGCGCATTTCCTCCGCCTGACCCCGATAGGGATATCCGCCTCGGAGATAAGAAAGCTCCGAAGGGCGGGCGGGAGCATAAAATACCTATTGCCTCCGGATGTCGAATCCTTTATAATCACACACGGGCTTTATTCCGGCGAAAGGAGGGACCGGGTTTAGACAGCAGAAGAAAGGCCCTTAAGATAGCGCGGCTTGCCCTCGATAAAAAGGCGAAGGATGTGGTCGTGCTCGAACTTAAAGGGATTGTCGATTTCACCGACTATTTCGTCATCTGCTCGGGCGAAAGCTCAACGCAGGTAAGGACGATTGCCGGATATATAGAGGAAACCTTGAAGAAGGACCCCGCAAGGCTCAAGCCCCTCGGCGTGGAAGGGCTTGCCGGATGCAGGTGGGCGCTGATGGACTATTCGGATGTAATAGTGCACATATTCGAGGAGGAGACGAGGCGGTTTTACAGGCTCGAAAGGCTCTGGCTCGATGCCCCTCGAGTGCCGGTTGAGGAGAGATGAAGACTACGCTTTTGATATTCATCGTGTTTATAGGGGCGCTTGCCCTGTTTGCGGTCTCAAATAAGGAGGCCGTTTCCGTGACCGTGCCCTTCGGGGCCGTCTACGAGATGCCGAAGATAAGCCTGATACTTTTCTCTGCGGCCTTCGGCGCGCTTTCCATGCTCGCGGTCTTCTTGGTGAGGGACACAAGAAGGCTGATGGCCACCTACAAGTTCCAGAAGAAGCTCAAGAAAGAAGACAGGATTCAGAAGCTCTACGGCAAGGCCCTTAACGCAATACTCGCCGACGACAGGGCCGAGGCCAAGACCGCGCTCGAAGAGGTCCTGAAGATAGAGCCCGAGCATGTGGATTCGCTCCTGAGGCTCGGCGACATCGCGCAGGAGGAGGAGTCTTTCGAGGCCGCAAACGGCTACTATAGGAGGGCCCTTGCCTCCAACGAAGGGAGCCTCGAGGCGCTCTTCAGTCTCGCCCGCCTCCGCGAGGCGCAGGGCAGGTGGCAGGACGCCTTAGGCTATATCGAGGAGATATTGGACATAGACCCGGACAACCTGAGCGCCCTTTTGGGGAAGCGCAGAATCCTCGAAAAAGACGGCAAATGGCCGGACCTCATAGAGGTCCAGAAGGCCGTGCTCAAGTACAAGCATACGGAGAAACAAGGGCAGAAAGAGCAAGCCGCGCTTACGGGCTACAGGTATGAGCTTGCGAGGGAAAGCCTCGAGGCCGGAGACTTCGACCGGGCCGGCAAGGAGTTCCGAAGTGTCCTCAGGATGGACGGCCGGTTCGTCCCCGCTCACCTCGGCCTTGCAGAGACGATGCTGAGGGAAGGAGAGGTGGACGATGCGGTCAACTCCCTCGATAAGGCCTTCGAGGAGACCGGCTCGCTCATAATCCTTGCGCGGCTCGAAGATATCCTTATAAATGCGGGCGAGCCTTCGAGGCTCATAAAAGTGTACAATAACGCCATAGCAAGGGACCCGAAAAACGCCACCCTCAGGTTCTTCATGGGGAAGCTCTACTACAGGCTTGAGATGATAGAGGACGCCTTCGATACCCTGAGGGCCATCGAGGAGCCCTATCCCGAGCTCCACAAGCTCATGGGGGAGCTTTATCTCCGCAGACAGCAGTACGAGAAGGC
>CAZPPU010000028.1:0-6379 GCA_964588515.1 uncultured Nitrospirota bacterium | reverse complement strand
GGGAGTTCAAAAAGACCGTGGACATGAAAAAGACCCTGAGGCTCCCGTATTGCTGCGGCAGTTGCGGGTCCGTCTCCGAGGAATGGTCGGGCAGGTGCCCGGACTGCCGAAACTGGAACACCTACCTTTTCAACCTCCATGGCGCCTGCAAGGTTTAAAGACAAGGTAGTGCTCGATACGAGTCTCTTTGTGAACCCCGATGTACGGAGTAGCTTCGGGGAGACCCCGACCGAGGCCCTCGAAGGCTTCCTCTTCCTTGCCGCACAGGTGCCCATATTGGAGTTCTACATGCCCCCCTCGGTCTTCGAGGAGCTCCTTAATTTCATAGAGCCCGCGAAGGTCTCCGGCGACCTCCTCGTATACCTCCGCCAGAAGCCCCCCAAAAGGCACGAGCTTACGACCCCCGCGTTTCTCCTTTACGAGCTCATCGAGGACATAAGGGAGAGGATAAATAAGGGGCTCCGTGTGGCCGAGAAAGCGGTAAGGAGCGCGGAGGTCAAGGGCATGGACGAGGCTATACAGGAGCTAAGGCGCAAATACAGGGAGGCCCTGCGGGAAGGCATCATAGACAGCAAGGAGGATGTGGACCTCATACTGCTTGCAATGGAGTTGGACGCCCTGCTTGTGACCGCAGACCGGGGCGCGATAAAGTGGGCCGAGAAGTTGGGCATAAAGTGGCTCCTTCCGGAAAAGTTCAAGGACTACATTATGAGCTCCATAAAAAAGGCCGCACACATCAAGGATCTCATCGGTTAATCGAAGAAGCCTCTGCCCTGAAGCCGCCTTCTAAGCTCCTTCGTGCCTTTCCTGTAGAGCCTGTAAAACTCGGCCTTGAGGTATTCGCCGGATTTTTCGACCGAAACGAGATGGGCCTCGACCCCGGCCCTCTTCAGATGGTGTATAAGCTCCTCGATGGTCTCCTTCTTCCTGACCCTCACCCGGAAGCGCTCCCTTATGGAGCCTCCGCCTTCAATCTCCCTTAGGACATCGAGGTTCGGTTCGTACAGGGCCTTTGAAATCCGGAGCAGGAATTCGTCGCTGAGGGGCAGGCCGAATTCGTAACTCCAAAAAATCGCCCTCATTATCCTCTGTGCGTAAAACCCGGCCGGAAGCTCGCCGAACAGCCGGGCCGTGGCCTCTATGTCCCTCAGGCATGAAGAGGGCGTGACATACTTAAAGGCCTTGCCTTCGTCCGGGGGCTTTACGACCATGCCTTCCCTGCCTTCCCTGTCGAGCTCAAGGAGGAGGTCTTTCACGGCCTTTACATCCCCGGGGGCGAAAGGCCCCCAATGCCTTACCGCCGGTAGGTTCAGCCTTTGGAATATCGAATATTTTTCCTTCGGGGGGATAAGACCGCCTTTATCGTCCATGATATCGAATGAGAGGAAGGCCACATCCCCGGCCACATAAGGGACAGGCTCGGTGTTATAGGGGCTTTCCGGGCCGACCACCTCTCCGCAGAGGGTCCATCCGAGGCCATGGCCGGGGCGGGCCGCAAGGACGCCCGTGTCTATGAGGTCCGCCTGCCTCTCGGTCGTAAAGGGACATATAAAGCCGCCCCTCGTGAATGCGACCGGCTCGCCTTCCACGAGCGATACCCTTACATTGTATCCGTCCGCTTTTTCCTCTATGTAGAACTCGCCCCGGCAATACCTCTCTATGGCCCTTTGAAGGTGAAGCGCCCTCAGGATTCTCCGGTATCCGTGGACTACCCCGCCTTCATGGAAGACCGTCCCCCTCGGATAACCCCTCAGGTCGTGCGCGGCCCTAAAAAAGTTCCTTCCGCGCCATGTATAAGGGGAGAGGGCCTTCCCTGCCTTTTTCAGGGTCTCTTCGTCGAGATAACGGCTTAGGAATCCGGCTTCCAGCTAATCCTCGATTTTTATCTTGATTTCGACCCTTTCGAGGGGGTTGTTGTTCAGGTCGCGGGGCTCCTTTGCAATCCTGTCTGCGATTTCCATGCCGGAGACCACCTCTCCGAAGACCGTGTATTGGCCGTCAAGCCACGGGGCGTCCGAAACGCAGATGAAGAACTGACTGCCTGCGCTGTCCGGGTCTTTTTCCCCGCGTGCCATCGAGAGAGTGCCGCGCTTGTGGGGCCGGCTGTTGAATTCCGCCTTAAGCGTGTACCCCGGGCCGCCAAAGCCGTGGACGGAGCGGTCGAGGCTCTTTGAGTTTGGGTCTCCGCCCTGTATCAGCCTGCCGGGGATGACCCTGTGGAATGTGGTGCCGTCATAGAAGCCCTTCTTTGCGAGGTCTATGAAGCTTTTCACATGGTTCGGGGCAAGCTCCGGGAAGAACCGGAGCACGATGTTTCCGAAGCGCGTCTCGATTACGGCCTTTGTCTTTGCCATCTTCCGTATCTGTTTTCCCTTGAATTTCTTTGAGACGACCTCGGCCCGGACCCCCGCCGCGGTTAGAGACAGAAACATTACGGCAACGGCCGCCGCAAGAACCCTGAGCCTCATATCGTTCCTCCTGCCGACTTTATTTGTTAGGGGTAGCGCCCCACATCAGCCTCTTGAATTCGTTCAACGACCTCGTAACGCAGTCCTCTATGGCAAGACCGGTGAAGTAATTGCCGGTCAGGAAGACCCGCTCGCCTTCGACGAGCCGGTCTATGTCGCTTATGAGCCTTTCGTGGCCCAAGACCGGGGAAGGCAGGACTGCGGCGTTTTCCGATATGTCCTGGAATTTATCCGTGCCCAAGACCTCGGCGATTCTCTTGAGTTTTCTTTCCCGGCCCTGTCCGGGCCTGAAATGGAAACTAAAGCCCCTGTAGGCGTCGTCCCCGACCGCATCGCGCGATACGCCGACCGCATCGCGCGATACGATTGAATAGAACATATCCTTCGCCGGTATAAGCCCGGAAAAGAGGGGCAGAGCGACCGCCTCTTTCCTCACCACCGCGGCCACGGACTCCACGCGGGCGACTTTTATGGAAGAGATCTTCTCCGAAAGCGCGGGGAATGCCTCTTTAAGAAGCGCAGAGGCCGAGGGGGGCGGCGCCGCTATCCCGATGCGCTCAGAGACGAATTCCCCACCCCCTTGGACCTCTACCTTAAAGAGCGAACCCTCCCTTTTCACATTCTTTACATCCGCGCCGAGGACGACTTCGATGCCCTTGCCCGCCGGGATCGTCTCTGCTATGGTCTGAAGCCCGCGCTTGAGCGTAAACTTCTTCATTATGTCCTTTCGCCGCGGCCTTCTTTTAAAGAGCATCTCCGCCGGAAAATCGTTTGCCCTCTGGGAGACGACTGCGCTCAGGGCCGGGCCTACGACCCGCTCGAAGTTCTTCTTTCCGGCGATTGCCGAATAATACGACTCCACCGAAAGCCCGGCCTTCCTCAGGGTCAGGGCGCGGGGGGCGGAGCATAAAACCTCAAGTAAATCGAGCAGGGAAGGGATGGACCTGACCTTTCCGTCAACGAGCATCCTGAAGGGGACATTTCTCCTTTCCTGAAGCATGGAGTTGAGCCCGCAGTCCTCTAATATCCCTATGAGGTTTCCGTAAGAGTTGTAGCAGGTGTGGGCCCCAAGCTCAAGCCAGAAGGAGTTGAGCCTTTGCGTCCTCAGGCATCCGCCCGTTGCGTTTGCCTTTTCGAGGACGAGCGTTTTAAGGCCTGCTTTCGATGCGTAATGTGCGAGGCTCAACCCGCTTATGCCGCCGCCTATCACGATGAGGTCTATGCGGCTTGAATTCATTTATCGCCCCAGCCCGCTTTTTTCATGCTCTCGAAAACGAGCGCAGAGAGGGCCTTTATGAAAAGCGGGTTTGTATTCAGGGACTCGGTCCTCCTCATCTCGATGCCGAGGGCCTCTGCGATGCCCTTATAAAGTATGTCTATCTCATAGAGGGTCTCTATATGGTCGGATACGAAACTTATAGGGACGATGAGGACATTCCTCACCCTTTTCTTTGCAAGCCTCCGGAGCACCTCCTCCGTAGGGGGTCCAAGCCACCTTACAGGGCCGCTCCTTGACTGGTATCCGAGGTGCCATCTCATCGGAAGTCTCTCGAGCACCTTCCCTATCGTGCCCATAATCTCCCCGACATAAGGGTCTCCCGCTTCTATGAATTTCTTGGGGAGGCTATGTGCGCTGAAAAGAAGATGAGGGGCACTGCCCCCAAAATGGGAGGGGGCACTGCCCCCCTTAATAACATCTAATAGGGCGTCTATGTATAGCGGGTGGTCGTGCCACGAGCCTATCGCGACGGTCTCGATAGGGTAGGGTTTTACGGCCTTGCGGAACGCCCGCAGGGAAGAGCCAGAGGTTGCAACCGAGTAATGGGGGTAGAGGCTGAGGACTATGAGTTTTTCGATGCCGTCTTCGTAGAGCCTCTTGACCGTGTCTTCGATTGAGGGATGCCAGTACCTCATGGCGAAATAAACAGGCATGCCGAGGGCCTTCTCTAAGGCCTCGGCCTGTGCGGCCGTTATCTCGGCTATAGGGGATTTGCCGCCTATCATGGCATATGCGCACCTTGACTTCGGGGCCCTTAAGGCCGATATGAGAAATGCAAGGGGTCTTTGAAGGGGCCGGGGGCCAAGCCTTATAATGTCCCTGTCGCTGAAGAGGTTATAGAGAAAAGGTTTTACCGAGCCTAAGGAGTCCGGCCCGCCCAAGTTCAAAAGAAGGACTCCGGTCTTTTCCTTCATTGTCCTCTTTTTGCCTGAAAGGCCGTAACGGCCTCGATGACTTTTTTGTGCGTTTCTTCCGGCTTGCCCGATGCGTCTATGAGCCTTATCCTGCCGGAATTTTCCCTCTGAAGGGCCAAATACCCTTCCCTGACCGCCCTGTGGAATTCTACCGCTTCAAGCTCTATCCTGTCGGAGGTCTTTACCTTGTTCCGCCTGAGGCCGGTCTCCACATCGACATCCAAAAGCAGGGTCAGGTGAGGGAGAATCCCGCCGGTTACGGCCCTGTTTACGCTGTCTATGAAGAGCAGGTCTATGCCCCTTGCATAGCCCTGATACGCCTTCGTGGAGTCTATGAACCTGTCCGTTATGACCACCTCGCCCCGGTCGAGGCAGGGGATGATGAGCTCTTTTGTGTGTTGTCTTCTGGATGCGGCATAAAGGAAAAGCTCTGTTACCGCATCCATCTCGCTATGGCCGGCATCGAGGAGGAGCACCCTCAGCTTTTCCCCTATGAGGGTGCCGCCCGGCTCTTTCGTAAGCGTAACCGCATAGCCCTTGGCCTTCAGGTAATCCCTGAGGAGCTTTGCCTGCGTGGTCTTCCCCGAGCCCTCTATGCCCTCAAACGATATGAATATCCCGCCCCTCATTTGGAGACCTCCTTTTTAAGGGCGTTAAGGAGGCCGAAGACCTTCATGGCCTCCCCTATGCTCCGCGAGCCCGTCCCGCAGGAAGGCGTAAGTATGATGTTTTTAAGGAGCAATTCCTCCGGGATATGTTTTGAAAGGCCGTCGAGCCTCCCGTAAAAAAGCCTCTTAAGGGATTCGAGCGTCTCAGCCCCGATGGTGTCGGTCGTGGGCACGATGCCCCATGCCAATATGCCGCCCGCCTCCATAAACCCCTTTATCGCATCCGGGTAGATTCCGAGCGTATCTCCATACTCGTAGGCGTCGAAGTTCAATATCTCCACCCCCGCCTCTATAAGAAGGGGCCATTCCGCCCTGCCGCAACAGTGCACGCCTGCCATCGCCCCTTCCGCCTTCACCGCGGACACAAGCTCGCTCAGTAGCCTCAATGCCTCCTGCCTTTCCACGGAAATGTAAGTTGTGCTTCCCAAGGCCGAAAGTATCGGCTCATCAATGAAGATTATAACCCCAGAGGCATAAGGTTTCAAAGCCCCGACCTGCCACCTCGTCTTTGCCTTGAGGAGCATGAGGCAGAGTTCTCGAAGCTCTTCGTTGAAGTAAGCCGGTTTTCCGCCTTTGTCCTTAAGGGACAACGAAAATGTAAGCGGCCCGGTAACATGCCCCTTGACCTGCTCCAAGCGCCTGTCTTTTATCTCATCCAAGAACGCATAAAGCCCGGAGGCGTATTCCACGGAAATAGGGATTTCCGCATCGCCGGTGCAGGACTCGTAGAACTGCTCGACGGCCTCCGTGTCCTCCTCGACCCATATGGAGCCTCTTGCCCGGTCAAGTTTCAAGCCGGGCAAACCCTCCGCAAACTGGGCTACCATCCCCTCCTTAAAGGATGCCCGCGGCAGTTGCGGCCAGAAGGGGATGTCGAAACTTTCAAGCGCCACCTTGCAGGCCTCCTTCGGGTCGAGATGGGGGAGGCTCCCTATGCCCGTCGTTGAAAACGGCTTAATCCGCATGTTTATTAAGATACAGGTTTCCCCTGCGCTTGACAAGGGGCTACGAGCCCCTGCGACATTGGGGCTACGGCTCCTGCGAGCGGGC
>CAZPPU010000027.1:11432-13773 GCA_964588515.1 uncultured Nitrospirota bacterium | reverse complement strand
TTCGAGCATGAACCTCGACTGCCTGTCCTCCGGGTTCAACCTCAGCACCTCCTCTAACGCCTTTTTTGCCTCGTCGTTGTTACCGGACTCATAGTGTAGCATGCCCAACGACTTCCAGAGGGAGGAATCCCTGGGGAATTTCCCCACGCCCTCCGTGAGCCGCTCCATCGCCAATTTATCCTCTTTCATCTCCCTGTAGGAGAATGCTAAGTAGTAGTATATCTCGGAAGAGGGGTATGCCTTCTTTGCCTCCTCGAAAAGCGTTGCGGCCTTTCCGAAGTTCCTCTGCCTGAAGTAATTCCCGGCCTCGATTAAAAACTCCGTGGCCTTTGTCTTCCGTTCATCCCCGGAGAGGGCGGAATAGGGGTTCGTCACGGCGTCCACGAGCCTGCCTTCGGGCGGCCTTTGGTCGTAGACCTTTGTGACGATAATGTTCTTGAGCCTCATCTCCTCCGTGTTTATAGCGCCGAAGTAGTTGGCGGAAACGCTTGCTATGGATTCACTGCTCAGGTTCGTTTCATTATCCATGATGGTGTTGTCCTTGACTTCGCCGTAAAACCCCGCCATGAGTATGCCGGTGCCGTTTTCGGAGATAATGCTGTCTTCCACATAACCGTCCGAATGGAGGACGCTCAGGGCGGTCTCTGCGCCCCTTATGCGGATGCCCCTCAGCTCTATGCGGCCGTCCGATACCGTAACGCCCTTCCATTTCTTGTCCTGAGACGGGATGAATTCCACGGGGCTGTCTTTTGCATCCGTCAGAAGCCTTCCCGAGATTTTCATGCCTGCGCCTTCCTCGAACATTACGAGTGTTCCGGGCAGAAGGGTGAGGGTCAGACCCCTCGGGACGATAAGCTCGCCCCTGACGATATAGATGCCGGAAAGCGCCGTATCCCTCGGTATCTCGCCTGTGAGTACGACCGGCTCCTTGGCCGAAAGCCGGCCCGCCACCGGGTCGGGCATCTCGGATTCGTTCCCGGCTAAATCGAAGGCCGTAACCTTGTAGTAATAGGCGGCCTCCGGCAGTGCGCCTCTGTCCTCGAAGGAATCAACCTCCGTATTTGCTATTCCGGCATAGCCCGTGAGGGGAAGTTCGCTTCTTAGGATTTTATACCCCTTCATGTCAGGGGTGTTTTTTATCGCATCCCATGTAAGTCCGACCCGGTCCGGGAACCCCTTCGCCCTCAGCCCTTTTATCCTCCCGGGCGGGGTCGTGTCTATGGTAACGAGGCCCGAAGGCTCTATCCATTGGCTTTCCCTGCCGCCGGGCCGTTTAAGGTAGACTATGAGCGGCATATCCTCGGTCTCATCCCCGGGCATTACCGGGTATTCGCCTAAGTATATCCCCTGCTTTGTCTCCCTCATCGGGACGCCTTTCTTGAAACTTCCTATGTCGAAGCCCGCAACCATGCCCGGTTCGCCTTCAAGCCCGACCTTGAGGATATTACCCCTGCCGAAAGGCCCTTCCAAAACATTCGAGAGCACATCCTTGATGGCCGGCCTCTCCTCGGGCGGCATTCCCGGCGGGGCGGGTATTTTCTCTGCAAGCTGAGCGCATAGCTCGTTTATCACCCTCGTGCCCTGCGCCTCCCTGAGGTTAATCGCCGTGGTGACGGCGGTCATCACAACGCCCAATGCGGTAAGCGGCACATCGCCCTTATGATACCTTGCCGAGTCCTTGACCCTGAGGAGTTCCTTCCCTGTTTTTGCATCCACGAGCCAGACCTCGGCCTCCACCCCGAACTGCGAGTAAAGCACCCCGTAGACCCGCGTGTAACCGATGAGCCTCCCGTATATGAGGCCGTCACAGCCCATGGCCGCACACACCTCTTCGGGCGACAGCGCCTCTGCGGACTTGCCGGTGGACTTCTCAAGCTCGATGAGCTTTTCGTCTACGACCGTAAGCTCCACATCCAAATAGGGCTTGGAGCTGAAGTGGTTATAGAAGGTCTTCCTCAACTGGTTGGCCGCGCCTACCTCTTCGGTCTCGTTCAGAAACGGCATGATGGCGACGGTCTTCGGCAGGCCCTCGATGACCGCCTTGCCCTTATCCTCTTTCTCTTTTGTCCCTGCGCACGAAAAAAGGCAAACCGCAAGGACGAGCATTACCGGCAGGCACGGCCTGCCACGAAAAGGGGCTACGAGCCCCTGCGCTTTTCTCATAGCGGCCTCCTATCTCCTCTTTAAGAGCCCTTCGTAAGATGCAATCACGCCGCCTGTATTAGACACCGCCCTGATGCTCAGGCGCCACTTCTGCCTGCCTTTATAAGGGAGAAGGGTTCCGCTTATTACGACCTCGGCCTCTCCCCCGGCGAGCCTGATGCCCGGGCTTGCGGAAAGC
>CAZPPU010000027.1:0-11422 GCA_964588515.1 uncultured Nitrospirota bacterium | reverse complement strand
TGCCCTGCGCCTCTTACGCCTTGGCCTCTGCGCACGTAACATGTCAACTCGCCAGGACGCGCATTGCCGGCAGGCACGGGCCTGCCTTTTATGTCTTTGAAGTCCTCGACCGTCACGGTCTTTTCGGGCACGGCCATTGCGGTATGGCAGGCCCTGCAGTCCCCGGCCCCGCCGGTGAGCCTGAATGCGAAGATCCCGGCTATCGTCTTTACTTTTTCGATATTGTCTTCGGCGAGCGTCCCGGCAAATACGGGGCAGGCAATAAAGAGGCAGAGCAATGCGCATAATGCGCCGGGGCTCGTAGCCCCAATATCGGGGGGGCTCGTAGCCCCAAATGCCTTTTTCATTTTGTCGTCCCTTTTACTTTAAAGACGAAGTCGTAATTAAGCAGGTCTTCCCATTTATAGCCCTTAACCGTAGAGCGCGTGTCGTCGCCGTCCCCATATGGGTTTCCCGGTATGTAGAACCAGTTCATAACCGCCTCGCCCGAATGCCGGAGCACAATCCAGTACCTGCCTGCCTTAAGCGCGGGCAGGGGTTCGCCCCTGCGGGCGAATGTGAAATCCACCCAGTAATACCCCGGCCTTTTGGCTATGCCGCTTAAAGGGAGGGGCATGGACCTCAGTCCCGAAAGGCCCGGACGGCCGCCTTCGTCTTTTACGATATCTATGAAAAGCGTCCCGTCTCCGCCGAACTTCCTCATCGCAAGGGAGACGCTCTCAAGAGAGATTTCCCCTGCCGTGAACGCCTGCGCATAGACATGTCTGGATGTCGCATACTCTGCGGTCTCCTTATCTAAAATCCTTACGGCCTCGTTGCCCGCCGCCTGATAGGCATTGACGAGGGTCGGGAAGTCCGTATTGCCGAATTCAAGAGGCCCTTTCTTTTCGGGAGGTGCGGGCAGGGGAGGGGCTAAAGCCGGAGGGGGCTCTATAGCAGGGGGAGGAGTTACGACCGCCGGCGGGGCGGAAACAGGCCGTGCCCGGAAATCGTTGCTTGCAATATAGACTGCGGGCGCATCCTTCTGGGATACGAGCCTTATATCGGTTTCATCCGTCAGAAACGAGGCCTCTATGCGCTCGCCGTATTCCGGCAGATAGGGTGCGGCGGACCACGAGTCGTTTATGTCGGTTGAATCAAGCCCGTGGGTCTGCCTGATGTGCCTTGTGGAGGTGAACTGCCTTGACTGTTGCGGGTCGTAGGGGAGCCAGCCCTCGTCCGGGAAGTAGACTTCCATCCATGCATGGCCGCCCTGTCCCATGTCCTGTACCAAGAAACCGTTTTCGAGCGGGACCTTCCACTGCCTCGAAATCGCGATTCCCCCGACTATCCGGGACGGGATGCCTGCGGCCCTGAGGAGGGCCATAGAGATGTGCGCAAGGTTCTGGCAGTTGCCTTTTCCGGTTTCTAATGTATAAAGCGCATCGTAATTGGGCGGGTTATAAGTATATTTGATGTTGTCCGCAACCCAGTTAAGGACAGAGGCCACGGCCTCAAGCGCGGTCCTTGCCGTTTGAGTAATCTTCCTTGAGAGGGCGACGATTTCTTCGTCTTCGGACTGGACCATTGCGGTGGGCGCTAAAAACACCTTTATATCTTCCGGCATGTCCGAAAGAGGGAAGGGCGCCCTGCTTTCCGCAGGGCGTAGCTCGGCCTTCAAGTTTACGGTAAAGGATATCGTTATCTTTACATTTTCCCTGAGGCCCTCCCACCTCGCCTTCCTGAACCTGTTTCCGAACCTGTCGGTCTCTTCCGAGACGGCCTTGGGCTCCGGGCTGAAGCGTACGCTCAGGCCCTCTATGCCCTGCGATGTCGTCTTGCTTGAAAACTCCCCGGGCACCGCAAACCTGAAAGAGAGTGTCCTTACTTCCTTGGGGGCATCGAATGTAACTTCCTGAACGGTCTTTATCCTGCTTTGGAGGGCGCCGTCGAGCACAAGGGTTTTGGCCCATGCCCGGGCGGGCAGTATGAGCGCAAAAAGAAGGACTATTATGCCGCCTGCCTTGCGCATTTCAAGCCAAGAAGGAGGGGCGGAACGCCCCTCCTTCCATTAGCCTCTTATTTCAGCACAAAGGCCACTTTGGCCTCCGCAAAGAAACCCGTCTTCTGGTTGGCGGAAAATATCCTCACCGAGTCTTCATCGGAGACCTGAAGGTCGGACGGGCTTGTCGTGCCCGATGCCTTTATGACGAGGGGGGCTTTCACCCCTCTTAAGCCGAGTGCAGCCTTCGCCTTATCCACGGTGTTTGTGTATTCGCCGCAACCCTGCTCGACTAAGACCTTCTGGCTTATCTTCGAGGGGTCGTAGAGGACCTCGCCGCCGGGCGTAAAGAGCCTGTTGATGAGGGCCGGCCTGAAGGTCTGCTCGGTGGCGTCTATTACGAGCCCGTCGTATCTATCCTCGAGCGCGGCGGGCGCGGCCGGCTTGAACGAGGGGTTGTCCTCAAGCACGCCCTTTTGGACATTCGGGTCCCCGACGAGCTTCTCGTACATTATCTTTCCGAAACCCGTGGGTCCGGTCATCCCGATCTTCATTATGACTATCGCGGACTCTTCTTTTTCGTTGTACTCCTCGAAAACCGGCTGGGCGCCCTTTACGAAGCCCGCAACCGCAGTCCTCACGACATCGTACTGAAGCTCGGCATCCTTTACGAGCGTGTCGCCCACAACGGCTACCCCGTCAATGAACTCGGCAAGCTGTCGGTATGCCAGCGCCATGGCCGCCCTTTTAGCCGTGAGCCTCTTTTGGGCCGGGCTTTTGGCCGTTGCCGACGGAAGCCCCTCGGCCACTACCAGCACATAGTCGTTGACGAATGCGTCTTCCGGGGACTTCGTGACCGTGAGGCTCTCCTCTTTCAGCCATTCGTTCACCTTCTGGAAGCGCTCGTCAACGAGGGATGTCGGGGTCTCCTGCTGGGCCGCGGCATAGCCGAGCATCCCGAGGGCCACGACGAGAAATATAACCAGAGTCTTTTGCATATTCCCTCCTTAATAGATGTTCATTTTCTGCCTGAGGACCCTGATTGCAAGGAGGGCCTCGGCGCCGTCCACATTGGCGTCTACCCGGAATTCGCCGGAAAGCTCGGGCTCCATGATGCCCCGTGAGACCATGTTCATGACGGCGTTATAGGCCGGGGCCGTGGGCCTCACATCCGGGAACGGCGATTTTTCCTGGCCGAAGAATGCGGTGGCTATCTTCTCGTCTCCCGTGAGCTTAAGAAGGACATCCTCGAGGATGAAGGCCAGCTCCATCCTCATCACCGGGTCCTCGGGCTTGAAGAGGTATGCCTTTGAGGACTCCTCGTATTTCGGCTCAAGTCCCCTTACCTTCCACTTCATCACGGTAAGGACCTCTTCCTTGAACTGATGGCCTGTGATGTCCGCGGGGGTGAATTCAGCCTGCATCTTCGCCACCTGGGATTCCACCGGGATCCTGCCGGCAAAGAGCTTGTCTATCTTGAGCTCGTCTATGATGAGAGCCGCAAGGTCCCCCCTTGTAATGGATTCCTTCACGGCTATCTTCTTTGCCACATCCCCGACGGTTATCCCTGCCATGGCCCTGACTATCTTGTCTACGCGCTTCCATCCCTTATCGGCCTTTTCGTGCCATTTGCCCTCTCTTTTGGAGTTCAGGACATCGGCGAACTTGTCCCTTGCCTTCTGGAATTCGAGCGCAGAGAGATATGCGACGCCCATGAAATAATCGGCGGCCTCCTTGCCCTGATAGTAAAGCAGGGTCTTTTCGTCCACTTTGAGGTCTGTGGCCTCCTTGAAGGCGTCCACCGCTTTTTCAAGCCAGTCCTCGTCCTTAAGCGCGGTATGCACCCTGATAGCCGCAAGCTCGTAGGCGAACTTGTCGTTGTCCGTCTCCGAGAGGTCTTCGGCTTTTTTCAGGCTTGCAAAGACCTTCTCCATCTCCACTTTTTTGAAAGCGGGGTCTGCCTGCGCCTTCGCCTTCTCGGCCCCGACTATTGCGAGGCCCGCATAGGCTATGGGGAACTTCTCCTCGCAGTAAAGCGCCCTGTCGAACTTCTCCTGTGCCGTGTCCAACTTGCCCTGTTCGAGGGCCTCCATGCCCCTTTGGTAATGGTGCAGTGGGTTGTCCTCGGGCGACGGGCACTTCACGACCGCCTTCTCACAGCCCCAAACAAAGGCAACCGTCAATATCAATAAGGCTACGGTTTTAAATCTCATCGAAAACACCTCCTTTTAAAGTGTGTTTGCCCGCAGATTCAGAATTATTGCCCATCACCTCCTTTTGGTTCTTTTGAAGACACAATATCTCCCACCTTGATGTCGTCTATATCGCCCTTTTTGACTATGGCGGTGGCCGAGATGTCGTCGGCCTCGGTAACCTCCAAGACCGCGATGGTCTCCATAATCCTTTTTATGACTTCGCCCGTGCGGGGGCTTTTAATCTCTTTTTTGACCTTTATGACATAGAGGGCCTGCCCGATGCGCACGCCCTGTTTTAGGCCGGCGTCTATGACGACGATGCCCTCCTCGGCATAGGCGACGGTTGTGGCGACTACAGCCTCGGGAGAGAGTTTTTTGACGAGGTCCGCCGTGGCCTCTCTTGTGGCCTCGCCTAAGATGGATTCTTCAAACCCCCTGCTTCCGAAGGCCGTGCCGCTCAGGGACTCTACGGTTATCTCGACGCCGCTTCTCTTTTTTTCGCTTTTCCCTTCGGCGACCGCAACCACCTCCGCCGTGGCCGTGTCTATGAGCCTTGCGTCTATCGCAACCGATGCCGTCGTGACGGAAACCCCCACATCCGGGTAGCCGAATATCCTGCCGACCCCTCCGGTGCCTACGGTCTTCGTCTCGATGCTGAACCGTGTGATACTGCCGACTATTACGGCGTCCACGCCGCGCACCTTGCCTATCTGCGTGGCCGTTTGAGTATCCACAACCCCGCTTAGACCGAGTTTCTGCTCGCCGAGGACGGCCTCGAGCTGTTTTCTTTCAATCACCGAGAATGCGCCTCCCTTTACGAGTTCCGTAACGAGCATATCGGAAATCCCCTTGCCGATGTCCCAGTCCCCGGGCCACCACCTGTCCCTTATCGTGCCGTAATCGAAATTAAGGACGGCCACGCGCTTTTTCTCCGCGAGGGCCGTGCCGGAAAGGACGACTGAAAGCAGGGCCGGCATCAGGAGGGCCGCCGCCGTTTTATGAAGTAAAAGTTTTTTGAGCCTCTCCATTGAAACCCCCTTTCCGGGGTCCGGGCTTACCTTGAAATATAAATCTCGCCTATCTGCACCTTGAAATACCCCCTCGGCTTGGAAAGGCACGACAATTCGAGCGATTTAATCGCGCCTATCCCGGAAATCCCGCTGAACCTGAGCACCAAATCGGCATAACCGCCCGGGTAGAACTTCCACTTGAGCACCCCGCCCCTGCCCGCTCTCCTTCCGCCGAGCATGACATCCGATGTCCGGTATTCCTTGTTCGTGTCGTCCACTATCCTGGAGTCGTTCCCATAGATGACGATTGCCTTCTTGATGGGGGTCTTGTTCGTAATCGTGACCCTGCATTCGAGGGTCATGCCGGAAAAGCCGCAGTTTTTAACCTCAAAGAGGAAGCCATCGGTCTCGACCATGGCCTTTTGAGTCTCTTCGTATACGGGTTCCTTCTCCTCTACCACGGCGACCTCGGGCGGTATGCTCTTCACCATCAGTCCGGCCTTGATTGCGCCCGAGGATTCCTCCTCCGTAACGACCCCCTTTGAGGTCTTTTCCCTCACTTCCTTTACCTCTATCTCGCCGAGGTCTATGGTCTCGATATCGAGGATTTCTCCGGTCTTGGGGTGCTTCAGCACCTCGCCTTCTGTGTAGACGATGAACTTCATGCCCTCGGTAACCCCGTTTGGCAGGCCGAGGTCTATCATAACCGAGGAGTTTTCCCTCTGGACGACATACCCCTGTATGGGGAACGCCCGGACTAAGGCGGCGACTATTTGCGAGATGGGCTTGCTCAGCTTGGCCGGGCTGTCCGCCTTTATCTTTTCGGCCGCTATTATGGAGCCGGTCTCGATGCTTATGAGCCTTGCATTGACCTCTATGATTCCCCCGACCGTAAGGACCGTGCCTGTGACCACGGCCTTTACGCCTAAGAGTTTCCCTAATTGCGCAACGCTTTCCTTGTCTATGATTCCGGTGACGCCTATCTTCTGCTCCTCGAGCACCTTCTGAAGGAGCCTCCTTTCGATTACATCGAACCGGCCTGTTTCGACGAGGCCGGTTATCAGCCACTCGGCAACGACCTCGCCCATGTTGGCGGTCCCGTATCTCTCGCCGACGACCTGAAAATCCAAAATCGCTATTTTTGACTTTTTGAAATCGGCATGGGCCGGAGAAGACAGCGCAAGGAATAATATCCCCAGCAAAAGCCCGCAAAGCCTGTAAACCCTCATCCCGCTTACCCCTTTCAATCTATTTTATTTCCACATCTATCGAATAGACGGAAAACCTTACGACCCTGAGTCCGGGCCTTTGGTTTATGCTGTTGGCAAGGTAAATCGTGTTTTCCGGATAGCTAACGGTAAACTCCCCGATGCCCCTGTCCTCGACCTTAAGCACCCATGTCATGTTCTGGAGGATCTCCTTGACCTCGAAAGTGGCATTGATGTCGCCCACGCCCGCAACCTTGATATTGATGTTCTTGGCGACTCCCTTTATATGCTCGGCAAGCTTGTTCGTGAGGACGGGTTCGGTCTTGGCCGCAAGGTCTTTAAGAGCATTGGCGGTGGCATCCTCCACATCGAGGGCAAGGCCCTTGCCCTCCGCGGCGCCTGCCGCAAGGACGACCATCTTGCCCGATTCGTCCCTTACCACAATCCTGTAGAGAAGCCTTGCCGTTACGGCATTAAAAGGCATCGCTTGACCGTAGCCTATGTCTTCGCCTTTTTTCGAGGAGACCGTGTAGTCCACCTTCCCGACGATGAAGACATTGGAAAGGTACTGGTATACGAGCCCCCTCAGCGAGGCGTAATTGCCGCTTTTAAGGGCGTTTTCCATCTGCCTTGCATCGATGGCCTGAGCCGGGGCAAGGTCCGTGACGATGTAGCCTTTTTCTATGAGCGAGCCCATGAGGGTTTCCGAAAGGATATTCGTTTCCTCGTAGGAGCCGTCCGGCCTCCTGACCGGGACGAATACGGCGATTGCATTGTTGAGGGCAAGCTCCGAGAGTGCGGCTCTGGCCTTTGCGGTTTCCACGCAGGCGTTGACCTTCACCCAGTATGAATCCCCCCTGCTTTTCTCGTCGAGGATATCGGACTTTGTGACGACGCCTTTAATCTCCTTGCTTACCGCATCCTCAACGAACGCCATATTCTCTACAATAGTCTGGGCCTTTATCGCCACGCCCACGACCTGCTCGATTGCGGAGAACTTGGCCCTTGCCACGGCCTCGGCCTTTGCAGAGGGCATATCGGCCCCGGCTATTGCGGCCTCGCCCTCCGCCGTAACGCACTTCTCCACGGCAAGGGCTTCATGGACCCCGGTAAAGAATAAAGCGGCTGAGAATATAACTACGAAAAGACGGCTCATTATGACAATCCTCCTTAATTAGGCGTATTTCCCCTACATTAGTTATAAACAGTTTGCATCAAAACCGGCCAAAGGTCAAGTGAATATTCACATTTTGGGGCCACGGGCCCCTGCGATTTTGGGGCTACGAGCCCCTGCGAGCAGGCACGGCCTGCCACGAAAAGGGGCTACGAAATATTGCGCCGCGGGCCGTGCCCGCCTAAGGCTCCTCGGCCGTGCTCTTGACGAGGATGTGTCCTTCTTCCTCCTTTATGATGCCTTTCAGCATGAGGGCCTTCATGCACTTGGAGACCGCCTCTCTGGATGCGCCGATGCGGCTTGCAAGCTCTTTGTGCGTGAGTTTCCGCAGTCTCAGAAAGTCCTTGTCTTTCCGGCCTTCGGCCTTTGCGATGTCTATAAGTGTCTTAATGAGCCGCTCGTTGACTTCGAGAAAGGCAAGGGCCTCTATCATCCCGTCGGCCTTCCTCAGCCGGCCGGCCAGCGTGATTAGAAGCTCCACCGCGGTCTTTGAGTCCTTAAGGAGCAGGTCGAGGAACAAGTTCCGCATCAGCTGGGCAAGCTCGGCGTCTTCGTCCGCCACGATGGTAGCCGACCTGCCTTTGCCGTCTATGAGGCTCAGCTCTCCGAAGAAGTCCCCGGGCCCGAAATGGGAGAGGACGACCTCGTCGCCTTCCTCGTCGGCAAGTACCGCCTTGAGCTTGCCTGAAAGCACCACATAGAGGTCGGTGCTGTGAGTCGTAGTGTAAAAGACGACATCGCCTTTTTTAAACGAAACGCTTGTGCATCTCTGGGCTATCTCCTGAATCTGTCTGTCCGCGAGGTGATGGAATATGGGGATTCCCTTTAAATACCCGGTGAGCACGGTCATAGTATAAGTCGGTTTATGTCCCGCGGTCAAGATAGAGGCGCCACATCCCACTGCCTGAGCCGGTCGCGCATGCCGCTTATATCTTTTTTTGTCTCTATCGCCTTTAGGAGCCTTGCCCTGTCTTTGAGGTCTCCAAGGAGTATTGCGCCGACCAGCCGGTTTTCCCCGATGACGAGCTTTTTGTATATATGGCGGTCGTCGTCCTTGAATACGATAGATTCGCGCCTGCCCTCCGGGTCTATGTCCCCTGCGGCAAAAAGGTCTATGCCTACGACCTTGAGGGTATTGGAAATCACGGTGCCTTCATAGAGGGCAGTGCCGCCCGCCATGTTTATGCCCGCGACCTCGCCCTGTTTTTCCGCGGCGGGCCATATCCCGTAGAATACCCCCCTGTGCTCTATGAGGTCCCCTGCCGCATAGATGTCTTTAATGGCTGTTTCCATCCTGTCGTTTACCGGGATGCCTTTTTTGACGGGCAGGCCGAGCTTCCCTGCAAGTCCCGCATTCGGCCTGACCCCGCAACAAAGGAGTACCAGCCCGCAGTCTATTTTTGTGCCGTCTTCGAGCACGACACCGGAGACCTTGCCCGCCCCTGTTATCTCCTTGAGGTTCTTGCCGATATGAAACCCGATGCCCATCCCTTCCATTTTGGCCTTGAGGAGCGCGGCGCCCTCAGTGTCCATTTGCCTTGGAAGAAGCCTCGGAAGGAATTCTATAACGGTTACTTTGGAGCCCGCCTTTCTTAGGGCGTTTCCCGCCTCAAGCCCCAAGACCCCGCCGCCTAAGACGACCACACCCTTGCCGCCCGCCGCATACTCCCTGATTGCAATCGCATCACGGAGCGTCCTCAGGGCGAAGGCCCCCCGAAGGCCTGCGCCCGGTATGGGCGGCAGATGGGGAACTCCTCCTGTGGCAAGGAGGAGCCGGTCATAGGGCATGCCTTCGCCGTTTGAAAGCGTAACCATTTTCTTTTCGTTTTCTATACCGGCGACTTGGGTGCCGAGGACGAGACCGAGCCTGTTTTCCTCATACCATTTGTCTTTCCTAATGAGAAGGCCTTTTTCGTCGGTTTCGCCTGCCAAAAACTCTATGAGCCGTATCCTGCTGTAAAAAGGGTAAGCCTCGTCTGTGATAATCGTTATCTCGCCGTCGTTGTCGAGCTTCCTTATATTTGCCGCCGCGGTAGTGCCCGAAACCCCGTTTCCGACGATGATGTATCTCATATCCGGAATTATAAACGGATGTTCGGGCGGGTTTCAAGGAAAAACCGCTTGCCTCTATCTTGTTTTTTATGCAAAATATAGTCACCGAGGGGGATAAATGGCAAAGAAGATACCTGCAATCGTAGCGTCCCTTATTATTTCCGTCTTTCTTTATCCGGCAGGCAGGTCTTCGTCCGTTTCCCTGCGGGAGGCGGGTTGCCTTCCGACCGACGGAGGGCCGAAATCGGTCGTAATGAGCCCGGAGGGCGATATAGCCGTAGTAAGCAACCTTGAAGACGGCACCGTCTGGCTGTTCGACACGCATACGAAGAAGCCCGTCAGGAAAATCGTTTTCTTCAAGACCAGAGGCACGGGTTTCAATTACAAGACCAACGAGGAAATCCCCTCCGTGCAGGAAAAGCCGGTAGAGAGCGCCTTTTCCGGCAACGGGAGGTTCATCTGGATATCCCTGCATAACGCATACGGCGTCGTCGTATACGACAGGGAAGAAAAACTCAGGGCCGGCAAACCGTACAAAGAGGCCGTTATAGAAGATGCCGGAGGCAAGCGGGTCGTAAAACTTCCCTTCATAAAGACCGGCAAGACGCCGAAAATAATATCCGTCTCTCCGGACGACCGGTGGGTGTATGTCTCCAACTGGCACTCCAACGATGTTTCCGTTATTAATGCAGTTACATTCGAGCGGCTTAAAAATGTCGATGTCGGAAGAATCCCCCGTGGCATCGCCTTCGCCCCGGACGGCAGATACGCTTACATTACAATTATGGGAGGGTCGTCCCTTTCAAAAATAGATGTCGCAGGCCACGAGGTCGTCGAAAACCCCGAAATCGGTCCAAACCCGAGGCATATCGTCATTTCAAAGGACGGCAAGTTTCTTTACGCCTCCCTCAATATCCCTGCGCAGGTAGTGAAGTTCGACCTCCAAAGGGGCGTCCCCACGGCCGATGCCCATGTGGGGTGGAGGCCGAGGACCATCGGGCTTTCCGGAGACGAACGATATCTGTTTACCGCAAACTATATAGGAAACAGCATCTCCATAGTGAACGCCGCATCTATGGAACTGGAGCGGACGGTGCCTTCTTCGGAGGTTCACCCATGCGGCCTATGCGTCTCGCCGGATGGGAAAGAACTCTGTGTGACCAACTATACCGGCAATAAGGTCTGCATCTACGAGATTATCGAGCAGTAAAAAAATTCTTCCCCCGCCCGCCCTTGAACCCCACCTCCTCCACCCCTTAAGTTAAGAGGAGGAAGGGAGGGGTTGCCCTCTATGACCCCGAACGGCAAGGGGAGATAAGTATGGTGTCCGCGGAATTGGCCGGGCATTTCAAGTCATAATCCGCAACTTCGTGTGAATGTGGTTGACAGAGTGGAAAGGGATGTTTAAGATAATGCAACTGTGATAACGCTATATCCTTTAAAGAAGAAACATTGGAGGTAAAGGTAAGTAGATGAAAATAAGCTATGACAAAGAGGCAGACGCCGCATATATACAGCTATCCACAAAGAAACCGGATGGAGCCGTGGAGGTGGCAGAAGGAGCTATCCTTCATACAACCATCAAAAACGAAATTGTGGGGATTGAGATACTTGATGCAAGCAAGAAGTTTCCGGTAAAAAGCCTCTATAAGCTTGAGCTTGAACCGGTAAAGTAATATAGGGTCTTAATTAAATTACTGCTGAGGCAGTTTTGAAATTGATTCCATGATGCGCTCGGATTCTTTGAGTATTGCCGCAGCCTGTTCAACACTTGCCTTATCAGATTCTGCACCCTGTAAAAT
>CAZPPU010000026.1:13612-13950 GCA_964588515.1 uncultured Nitrospirota bacterium | reverse complement strand
TCATTTTAATCGGGGGTCGCTTCCTACTTCAACAACTTACAGGGACATCATCTGTCCCCGGTCATTATGAGTTTAGCGTCGGCTGATACGGCGCACTCTATGAATTTATCATCCCTTGGGTCGGGTGAAACGCGGATATGTTTTTTTGGCTCATAAATGACAGAGTAGGAAAGGATAAATTCGAGGATATTGGATTGAAGTTTGTGGGAAAAGCCGAGTTTAGGATAGGAAAGGGCATTGCATATTTCTTCAAGTATTTCTTCTGATGTGCAATTGCATAGATGTTCTTTTTCTAATAGTTCGATAACCTTAAGCGGTTTGCCGCCCCACCCAAAGGC
>CAZPPU010000026.1:12436-13602 GCA_964588515.1 uncultured Nitrospirota bacterium | reverse complement strand
TACCGCCTTTTTCTTCTTGCCCACTTAATTGCTTCTTCTACGACCTCCGCCTGAAGTTTTTTCTTCTTTGCAACCTCCGAGGCTTCCTTGTGTATGTTTTCGGTAGTTAACGGCCGGAAGAGTTTCTTTTGAATCAGGGAATCCATTATGTCTTTGATTTCCTTAAAAGAGAGATGTGAAAGCCCTTCTATGAGCTTTTCTTTTGGTAGTTTTATTGCAACTTCTGCCATCATGTATCCCCTCTCTAATTTTAGTTTATTACTTCCCCTCGAGTCTTCTGATTCTCTCCTCGATGGGCGGGTGGGTGCTGAAGAGCTGAAGGACTCCGCCGCCTGAAAGCGGGTTTACTATGAACATATGGGAAGTCGCCGGGTTTGCGTGCATCGGGACCTTCTGAGAGGCCCAGTGGAGTTTCCTGAGGGCGTTTGAAAGGAACCTCGGATTCCCTGCAAGCCTTGCCCCGCCTTGGTCTGCGGCATACTCTCTTGAGCGGGAAATCGCCATCTGCACGATAAGCGCGGCTATGGGCGCAAGTATTACAAGGAGGATGGTCCCGATGGGACTTCCGCCTTCTTCGTCATCGCCGCCCCTGCCGCCGAAGAACATGCTCCACTGCGCCATATGGGCGAGGTAGCTTATCGCGCCTGCTATGGTTGCGGCCATGGTGCTTATGAGGATGTCCCTGTGCTTTATGTGCGCAAGTTCATGGCCTATCACGCCTGAGAGTTCCTCAGGGGAGAGGATGTTCATTATGCCCGTGGTTACGGCAACCGCGGCATGCGAGGGGTTTCTGCCGGTTGCAAAGGCATTGGGCTGGGGGGCGTCCATGATGTAGACCTTTGGCATGGGCATCCCGGCCTTCTGTGAAAGCATCCTTACCGTGCCGTAAAGGGCCGGGGCCGCGGCCTCGGAGACCTCCTTAGCCCCGTACATCCGAAGGACTATCTTATCGCTGAACCAGTAGGCAAAGAAGTTCATCGCAAGGGCAAAGACCAAGGCTATGGTCATGCCCTGCTTGCCTCCGAAGTGATTGCCCGCCCAGACTAAGATGAGCGTCAGGGCCGTAAGCAAAAGGGCTGTCTTAAAGTAATTCATTCCGAAACCTCCTGTTTAAGCATAATAAAATTATACATGGAAACGACGGGTTTTTTCAAATACGCCCCCGG
>CAZPPU010000026.1:0-12426 GCA_964588515.1 uncultured Nitrospirota bacterium | reverse complement strand
AAAGATATACCGGAGGTTACGGCAGGCCGCCTGCGCTCCGAACTGCGGTTTCGAGTTCGGCAAGCCTTAAAGGCTTCCTCAGGGTTACGATGCCCTTGCCCCTAAAGTCCTCGGCCATCTCCGGACTTATGAAGGCCGAGCATACTATGACCTGCGTGCCGGTTGTCAAATCCCGCATTTGTTTAAGGAGAGTTGTGCCATTTCCCTCAGGCATCTTAAGGTCGGTGATGACCAGGTCGAAGCCCTTATTATTGCCTAAGGCCTGTATGGCCTCGCGAACGCTTGATACCGTAAGGACTTCGTGTCCCCACTTCCTGAGCGCACGCTCGAGAAACCACCGCACAAGTTGTTCGTCGTCTACTACAAGGACATTCATTTCAAAGACTTAATATGCAAAAACCGTGCTAAGAATCGTTTTTTTCCGGCAGGAAGCCGAATTTTTGCATCCTGTAGCGGAGGGTGTCCCTTGTGAGGTTAAGGAGCCTTGCGGCCTTCGTCTGGTTTCCCCTCGTTGAGTCGAGGGCCTGCCTGATAAGCTCCTTTTCGATTTCTTCGATGTCTATGCCCTGTGGGGGGATGCGTATGTCTATGGCCTTAAGGGGGGGCGAGGCGATTTCCCTATAGGTCAATTCGACCGGCAGGTGCTGGGGCAGGATGTAGTCCTCGCTTTCAAGTATCATCGCCCTTTCTATCACATTTTTAAGCTCTCTCACATTGCCCGGCCATGGGTATTCGATGAAGCACTTCTCGGTCTCCTTTGAGAGTCCCTTTACATTCTTTTTGAAGTCCCTGTTGAATTCGTTTATGAAGAACTTGGCAAGGAGGTGGATGTCTTCTTTCCGCTCCCTGAGGGGCGGCATCACTACCGGGATGACCTTGAGCCTGTAGTAGAGGTCTTCCCTGAAGTTGCCCTTCCTGACCTCCTCGGCGATGTCTTTGTTGGTTGCGGCTATTATCCTTACATCCACTTCGATGTCCTTTACGCCGCCGATGCGCTTGAAGGTCTTGGTCTCTATGACCTTCAGGAGCTTGGCCTGCGTGCTGGCCCTCATGTCGCCTATCTCGTCGAGGTATATGGTGCCGCCGTCCGCAAGCTCGAAGAGCCCCTTTTTCATCGCCTTTGCGGGGGTGAGTGCGCGTTTTGGATAGCCGGCGGGCTCGCTTTCTGTGAGGGTCTCGGGGAGCGCGGTGCAGTTTATCTCCATGAAGGGCTTCTCCGACCGCTTGCTCTGGTAGTGTATGACCTTGGCCGCAAGGTCCTTGCCGGTGCCGCTTTCGCCCTGTAGGAGGATTGTTGCGGTGTCGCTTTTGGCTATCTTCCTTATGAGCTCGAAGACCTTCTGCATCTCCCCGGCCTGGCCTATGATGCTGTCGAAGCCGTACTTCAGGGCGAGGTGAGACCTGAGCTGGGAGACCTCCTTCCTCAGGGAGACCGTTTCGAGGGCCTTCTGGACGAGGATTTTCAGCTTGTCCATGCTGAAGGGTTTTTCGAGGAAGTCGTATGCCCCTAACTTTATGGTCTTAACAGCGGTCTGTATGTCGCCGAAGGCGGTTATCATGATGACGAGGGCGTCGCCGTTTATCTCCTTTATGCCCTCAAGCACGGTTATGCCGGAAACATCGGGGAGGTGGATGTCTAAGAATGTGAGGTCGGGCATCTCCTCCTTGAAGAGGCCGAGCCCCTCGAGGCCCTTTTCCGCGGTGACGACGGCATAGCCCTCCTTCGAAAGGTTCTGCTCCAAAGACCACCTGAGGAGCTTTTCGTCGTCTATGACGAGGATTTTATCCGGCATGCTCAGCCTCAACCGGAAGTATAACATGGAAACTGCTTCCCACTCCCACCTGGCTTTCGACGGTTATCCTTCCGCCGTGCTTTTCCACGATGTTTTTGCTTATGGCGAGGCCGAGGCCGGTGCCCATGTGCTTTGTCGTGAAGAAGGGTTTGAATATGTTGTTGAGGGCCTCGTGCGGGATGCCGTAGCCGGTGTCTGAGACTACGACCTCAAACTCTTTAGGGTCGGTTTTTTCGAAGGCCGCTACGGTTATGGAGCCTCCGCCGGGCATCGAGTGCAGGGCGTTCATCATTATGTTGACGAAGACCTGCTGCATCTGGTCCGGGTCGAGGGAGAGTTCGCGGGGCTCGTTCAGGGAGACGGTATTGATGAGGACGCCCTGTTTTCTGGCCTGCGCATTAAGGAGCCTCACCGCCCGGTCGAGGACCGGGGCTATTCGCGTTCTGATGCGGTTGGGCTCGGGCGGCCTTGCGAAATTCAGGAGGTCCCTTACGGCCTTATCGAGCCTCTCTATCTCGCGGAGGACCTCCCTTATGATGACCTTCCGGGGGTCTTTCTCGTCGAATTCCTCGGCCAGCACCTGTATGGCGCCGCTTATGCCCGCAAGGGGGTTTTTGATTTCGTGGGCTATGGCCGAGGCCAACTCCCCTATGGTGGCCATTTTTTCGGCCTTCTGCATGGCCTCCATGTGGCAGGCCTCGAGGTGCTGTCTTGCCCGGACGAGCTCATTGAGCATGGAATCTATGCCCTCGCCAAGCTTGCCTATCTCGTCGGTCCCTTTCGTCTGGAACCTTGTCTTCAGGTCGCCGTCCTCGACCTGCTTTGCGGCCTTTAACATGCCCTTAAGCGGCTTTGTGACGAGCGAGGTAGTCGCCATCCAGAGAACCCCGGGGACCACCAGAAGCACGAGGAAATAGGAGAGGGCCGCACTTTCCCTCATCTCCCTTAAACGCACATAGACACTGTCTATGAGGACTTCCACTTCCACGGCGGCCATGAGCCTTTCCTCCATGCCGTGGCACCTGTGGCAGGGCCTTTCGTTGTATATCGGCATGGTCATGGCATAGACGAGATGTCCGCCTTTTTGGCGTGTGGCGATATCCAACTGTTGCGCTATCTTGCGGTTGAGGCCGGCAATCCTTTCCTGCGCGACCGAACTGCAGATGAGGCTCCCGTCCTCACGGAAGACCCGGACCGCGCTGAGGTTATCGGCTATCAGGGTTTCGACGAAGCCCCTGAAGTCCGCGGCCCTGCCTTCGAGCATAACGGACATGAGTCCGTTTTTCACCAGTTTGGTTACTGTGGAAACGGTTACAAGACTCTCGGCGTGTATGCGTTTTTCGCTTTTCTTTACATCCCAGTAGGTAAGCAGGCCGGTCAGCACAGCTACGACCCCTGTAACCCCCAGGACATATTTCGCCCTAATGCTCATCAGCGCCCCTGACCGACCGGATTATTATTCAAGCCCGCCGTATGCATGAAGCCCGCTTAAGAGCAGGTTGACCCCCAAATATGTGAATATCACGGCAACGAATCCCATGACCGCCACTACCGCAATCTTATGTCCCCTCCATCCCCTAAGAAGCCTTGCGTGGAGGAAAAAGGCATAAACAAACCATGTTATCAGGGACCATGTCTCCTTCGGGTCCCAGCTCCAGTAGACACCCCATGCCTGGTCCGCCCATATCGCGCCGAATATAAGCCCCCCCAATGTGAATATCGGGAATCCTATGGCAATGCTCTTGTATGTTATCTCGTCTAAGGTCTCGGCCTGAAGGCCCAAGGCCCTGATTATCTTTTTCAGGGCATGTCCCCAGTTCCATACCGCGAATACGAAGGCCCCTGCCGCAATGTAACTAAGGACGGAGACCGCGGGACAGTCGCTAAAGAATGTCGCCTTGAATAGGAAGCTCTTTATAAGGACCTCCGGCGTCTTTGCCACGACCTTGAACTTAAGGAAGTCAAGGCCCATCGCCGCAAGCACGACTACGAAGATGCCCAACATGAGACTCCAGAATATATATGAAGGCTCGGTCTTTCTCTCGGTCGTGGCTATCAGGTACATGAGTGCGGTGCTGAAGGAAAGGGCGAATGTCGAGTAGCTTATGAAGCTCATAAGCACATGCACCAAAAGCCAGTTGGACTGAAGCGCGGGCACAAGGGGCTGTATCTCCTTTGACATCCCGGATATGTCTATGAAGGCCAGCGCAAGGCCCGCAACCGGCGTGACGAAGGCCCCGAAGGTGCGGCTCTTATACTTGAACTCTACGATTAGATAGCCCAATATCAGGCACCAGACGAAGAATATCAAAGACTCATAGAGGTTCGTAAGGGGCGCGGAACGGAGAAAGCCCATGCCGGAGAGGTCGTAGAACTCCTTCCATCTCATGCCTATTGCGAGTGTCTGAAAGATGAACCCGGTTATGGTTATTCCGGTAGCGGCCCGTCCTATATTGGGTCTCCTGAAGGCCAGGAATGTTATATAGGTAATCATTGCAAGGATGTATGCCACGGTCGAAAACCCGAAGAAAAACGAACTGTCCATTATTTTCCTCCTCCCTCAAGCAGGGATTTGATTTTGTCGAGCTTTCTTTCGAGCGCGAGCCTGCCTTTATTTGCGGCCCCGGCAAGGGTCACCTTCGTTACGCCCTTTGATTCCCTCAAGACCGCCCACACCTTCCTGTGGCTCGTGAAGAAGGCGATATATAGCCCGATGCTCATTATTATGCACCCCAAGTAGACGACCCAGACCCCCGGGTCCCGTCTCACCTGTAGCCCGGTGTACTGGGCGCCCCATATGTCGGCAAGCTCTACCGCATGGCCTTCCTCGAGCAGGCCCGTTGCCGGATATCTCTTCATGACCCACTTCAGGTATGTGTTTTTGCCGTTTTTGATTTCAAGTAGGACTGCCGGGTTGTTCATCATCTCCGAGTATGTGAAGGCCCTTCCGGTCTCGTCGAACCTGAGGGCCGGGCTGAAATCCTCCGCCTTGACCTCGACCTTCGTTCCGGGGATTGTGAACTTTTCCCCCATGTGGAGGTTGAATGTCCCGGAGCCTCCGGTGGCCGATGTCGCCCTCAGGATATAGTGGATGTCGGTCCCCTCGTCCAAAAGCCCGTAGCTCGACTGATAGAATGTAACCCCTTTGTAAGTAAGCGGGTCGTTTACCTCTATCCATTTGGTTTTGATTTCCCTGCCGCGGTCCACGACCGTAAGGAGGCTTGCGTACTCCTTGGGCATGTCCGAGTTCCCGTAGAACGAGACCTCGAAGTCGTCGCACCTTACGATGAAATCCAAGGGGACGATGCCGAGCCTTCTTGCCCTCGACTTGAGATGACTCTCCGTGACCCCGAGGCCCTGTGCGGCCTTTAAAACATCCCCCTCGGAGGCCTGAAGCGCCTTTATTATCGCATTTTGCTCGGCCCTCTCTTCCTGTGTGAGCATCCCCGCCCTTGTAAAGGCCATGGGATAGCCTACGCCTTCGGGCACATTCACACTGCCCTTGAACCCGAAGTATATCCCTACGAGGGCGCCTGCGAAGATGACAAGGATGCTCAGGTGGGTTATGAATACTCCGAGCCTCGAATGCCTCCCCTTTTCCGTATAAAGCTGAAACCCGCCCGGCTCTTTCGACTCTGAGGGGTTGAACCCCGCGGACTTGAAAGCCCCTGCGACCGAATCCTTTACCTTATGCGGACTGCCCTTAAGCGTGAATTCCCTTTTTATCTGAATGCTCTTTATCAGCTCTTCTTCGAGCGGCCCGATGGGTTTTCTAACGGCCCGCCAGATGGCGGGGAACCTGTCTAAACTGCAGATGAGGATGTTTGAGGCAAAAAGCCCAAGGAGCATGACAAACCACCATGAGCGGTACATGTCCGTGAAGCCCAATGCGTCGAAGAACCTGTAAAGCCCGGGCGCCACTGCCTCCCCGAAGAGCCTGCTTAGGACTTCTATGTTCTTTTCGGGTGCGGACTGCTGTTCAAGGACGGTCCCCACGATGGATGTGAGGGCTATGAGCGCAAAAAGCACGATTGCGAGTTTTACGGATGCGAAAAAATCCCATATGCGGTCGCCTAACTTCTTTTTGGGCCTCTCCACTTACCCTCCGGTTTGGAATGTTCTTATAATATAATATTTTTAAGGCCGAAGAAACAAGGGAGGCACGAGCCATGCTGTGGGGGCCATTGGCCCCCACACCCCCATCCTTCGGTCATCGGGGAGGTGGTTTTTGATTTATGCCGGGATATTTCTTGCGTCGCTTTCGGCTATCACCTACGAGATAGCCCTGACGAGGGTATTTTCCATCAGCCTTTCATATCATTTCGCCTTCATGGTCATCTCGATTGCGATGCTCGGGCTTGCCCTGAGCGGCACCGTGCTTTCGCTTTTGGGGCTACGAGCCCCTGCGGCAGGCACGGCCTGCCACGAAAAGGGGCTACGAGCCCCTGCGATATTGGGGCGTCTTAAGAGCGAGCGGGCGTTGGGATGGTATCTCCTAATGCTTTCCGCCTCGATGACGCTTTGTTACGGCCTTTCTAACCTCATACCTTTCGACCCGGGGAGGCTTACATGGCAGGGCATGGAACTCCTTTACATCCCGCTGTATTACCTTTTACTGTCCATTCCGTTTTTCTTTTTCGGGCTTGCCGTCTCCACCGCATACGCCCTCAGAAGCGGGCAGGCCGGGCTTGTCTACGGCGCAGACATGGTCGGCGCAGGCGCAGGCAGTCTGTGCGTGCTTGGGCTTATGGCATGGGCCGGGCCCGAAGGGGCCGTACCTGCCGCATCCGCAATGTCCGCAGGCGGGGCGTTTTTGCTCGGAAAGAGGAAAACGGGAGGTGCGGTTTTTTTAGCGGCGGTTTCCATCCTTATCTTAAACCCCGCATTCCTTTCTCCCCGGATGTCGCCCTATAAAGGGCTTTCCCTTGCCCTTGCCTATCCCGGGGCAAGACACATAAAAACCTACCATAGCGGGTTTTCGAGGGTGGATGTCTTTGAAAGCCCGATGGCCCGGTTCGCCCCCGGCCTCAGCCTCAAATTCAGGGATGGGCTTCCGCCTCAGCTTGGGCTTTCCGTGGACGGCTCGGAACTTAATGCGGTTACGAAGGCAAGCGGGGGCATGGAGTTTTTGGATTATCTTCCGTCGGCCCTCCCGTATAAGCTCAGGCACAATCCCGATGTCCTCGTGGTAGAGCCTAAGGGCGGACTGCCCGTCCTCCTTGCACGGCGAAACAACGCAAGAACCCTCATGAGCGTGGATTCAAACCCGCTCATTATAGATATCCTCAGGGGCGACCTCAGCGAGTTTTCGGGCGGGATATATGCAAAAAATACCTATAAGGTTCTTGCCCGCTCAACTGCCATTGTGCAAGGGCCTGTAGGCCCCTTCGACATCATAGATATCTCTCTTATGGGCGCAACGCCGGCGGGTCTTTTCGGCATAGCCGAGGACTACCGCTTCACGGTCGAGGCCATGAAGGAATACATAGCGCGTCTCAAGCCGGACGGACTCTTGAGCCTCTCCATGTTCATCATCCCGCCGCCGAGGACCGAATTCAGGCTCCTTGCGACGGCCATAGATGCGTTAGATGAACTCGGAATAAAGGATACGGGCCGGCATATAGCCGCTATAAGGAGCTGGGGGACCGTCACCTTGCTTATAAGGCGCTCGCCCTTTACAAAGGAGGAAATAACCGAAATAAAGGAATTCTCAAGCGCGCTCGGCTTCGACCTCGTGTACTACCCCGGAGTCCGGGAAGAAGAGACCAACATCCATGTAACCATGCCGGGCAACGAATATTTCCATGCCTTCAGAAGGCTCATAGACCCGGAAGAGCGAGAGGGTTTTTTAAAGGGCTATATATTCGACATCGCACCGGTCCGCGACGAAAGCCCCTTTTTCCATCACTACCTCAGATGGGACCGGCTCGTGGATGTCTACCGGCTCGTGGGGCGGAAGTGGCAGTTCTTCCTCGAGGTGGGCTATCTCCTTCCAGTGATATTCCTTCAGGCAGTAGTCTTGAGCCTCATTATAATAATATTGCCGGTAATTCGTGGCGCCGCCATAGGAGGGAGCGGCACTGCCGCCACTGCCACCTATTTCGGGGCGCTCGGTCTGGGGTATATGTTCGTAGAAGTCGCGCTCATACAGAAGGCTATTCTTCCGCTTGAACAGCCCGCATATGCCGTGGCCCTTGTTCTTGCGGCCATGCTTATAAGCTCGGGGGCGGGAGGGTTTCTGAGCGAAAGGTTCTCTGTTCTCAGGACGTCCTATCCGATAGCCCTGCTTTCGGTCCTGGCGGGCCTTTCGGGTTTTTTCCTGACCGGTCTCATGGAGGCGGCCTCGGCATATCCATTCGCAGTGAAGGCGGTTTTTCTGACGGCCTTGATTTTCCCGCTTGGGTTTTTAATGGGCATCCCCTTTGCGCTTGGCATGAGGACATTGGGAAGTAAGTCGCCTGCCCTCATCCCGTGGGCATGGGCGGTAAACGGGTGTTTTTCGGTGCTCGGCCCGGTGCTTGCTGCTATGCTTGCGATGGCCTTGGGTTTTAAATGGGTCTTATGGCTTGGGGCAGGGGCGTATGCGACTGCGTTTATTGTTATGAGGAGATGGGTACTGCCCGTTAGAAATACTTTACGGAGAAGGCCGTGAACTCGCCCTTAAAATCCTCCCATGCGACATCCATGTTTGAGACTCTTGCGGCGGGCGGGCCTTTCCTGCATATGACGAGGGCCTTTTCTATGGCCTCTTTTTCGCCCTCGAAGACGGCCTCGACCCTTCCGTCCGGGAGGTTCCTCACCCAGCCATAAAGCCCGAGGGCATCTGCGGTCTCCTCTGTGAAGGCCCTGTAAAAGACCCCCTGAACCCGGCCTGAGATTACGATATGCGCCCTCGCACCGGCCATGGGGGATTATAACACCTAAGCCTCTCCCAAGTATGCCTTCTTTACCTGCTCGTTTTCGAGGAGCTCACGGCCCGTTCCGCTCAGGGCCACCCTTCCTCCTTCGAGCACATATCCCCTTTGGGAGAGAGCAAGTGCGGCCCTTGCGTTTTGTTCCACCAATAAGACCGTGACGCCTCCGGCGTTTATCTCCTTTATGGTCTTGAAAATTTTGCTTACGAGTATGGGGGACAGTCCGAGGCTCGGCTCATCGAGCAAAAGGAGCTTAGGCCCGGACATCAATGCCCTGCCTATTGCGAGCATCTGCTGTTCTCCTCCGGAGAGCGTGCCCCCGGGCTGTGCCTGCCGCTCCTTAAGCACGGAGAAGAGCTCGAAGACCTGCTCGATGTTGCCCTTTGCGCCGGGGCTCGTAGCCCCTTGCGGAGTGGCCGTGCCACCGCCGGGGCTCGTAGCCCCTGCACCCAGAAGGAGGTTTTCCTTTACAGTGAGCCGGGGGAATATCCTTCTGCCCTCCGGGACATGGCTTATGCCCATCTTTACTATTTCGTGCGGAGCTAAAGAGCTGATATCTTCGCCCTCAAAGAGCACGGCCCCGTTTTTCGGCCTGAGGACGCCGGAGATTGTCATCAGGGTCGTGGACTTCCCTGCGCCGTTACTTCCGAGGAGGCAGGCGATTTCGCCCTTACGGACATCGAGGCTTACCGACTTAAGGGCCTCTACCGGCCCGTAAAAAACATGCAGGTCCCTGAGTTTAAGCGTGATGGGTCTCCCTTCCAAGATATGCCTCTATGACGAGTGGGTCTTCCCTTACCTCGGCGGGCGTGCCCTCGGCGATTTTCACGCCGTGGTCAAGGACGATTATAGTCTCCGAGATGCCCATTACCACGCGCATGTCGTGCTCTATGAAGAGCACGGTATGGCCGAGCTCTTTGAGCCGCATTATGAGGGCCATCATCTCCATGGTCTCCTGCGGGTTCATCCCTGCCGTGGGCTCATCCAAAAGGAGGATTTCCGGCTCCGAGGCAAGCGCCCTTGCAATCTCAAGCCTCCTCTGGTCTCCGTAGGGGAGGCTGTCGGCGGGCGCATCCCGCCGGGCCTCGAGCCCGACAAGCTCAAGGCGCTCAAGCGCCCTTTGTCTACCTGCCTCTTCCTCTTTTTTGAATGCAGGGCCCCTTAAGAGTGCGCCCAAAAGCCCTTGCCTTGTCTTTGAATGCCCTGCGACCATGACATTTTCAAGCACGCTCATTCCCTTAAACAGCCTTATGTTCTGGAATGTCCTTGAAATGCCGAGGCCCGATATCCTGTAAGGCGCCTGCCCGGTGATGTCCTGCCCCTTGAATTCCACATGCCCGCGGGTGGGCCTTACGAGCCCGGTTAGGCAGTTAAAGAGGGTGGTCTTGCCTGCGCCGTTTGGGCCTATGATGCTTACGATGGAGTTCGCCCTGACCTTGAAGCCCACATCTTCCACGGCCCTCAGGCCGCCGAAATGCTTCGTAAGCCCCTTAACTCCTAAGGGATACACCTTTGCCTCCGAACAGACCCTGCGGCCTGAATATCATCACAAGGACGAGCCCTGCGCCGAGGGCAAGCATCCTGTAGTTCTGAAACTCCCTGAGCATTTCAGGGACGGCAACGAGCAGGACGGCGCCTAAGGCCACCCCGTGTATGCTCCCCATCCCCCCCACTATGACCATGCAGACGATGAAGACCGATTCCATGAATGTGAAGCTCTCGGGCGAGACGAAACGCATCTTTGCGGCAAAGAGCACGCCGGCAAGCCCTCCGAAGAACGCCCCTCCCGCAATTGCGTAGAGCTTGTATGCGGTTGCGTTTATCCCCATGGCCGAGGCCGCAACCTCGTCTTCCCTTATGGCGGCCCATGCCCTGCCGATTCGCGAGCCGTAGAGCCTCTTTATGAGGAAGGCCGAGAGGAGCACAAGGCCCAGGACGAAATAATAATAAGGGACGAGCCCGCCGAGGGAGAGGCCCATGAGGCCCGGCGCCTCTATGCCCGAAATGCCGTTTGGCCCGTTCGTGAGGGTATCCCAGTTGTTGAGGAGAAGCCTCGTGATCTCGCCGAAGCCCAGAGTGACTATCGCAAAGTAATCGCCCCTCAGTCTGAGGGCGGGTATGCCTAAAATAAAACCGGAAACCGTTGCGCATCCCAACGAAAAGGGCAGTGCCCCCCAGAAGCCGAGTCCCAATTTCGTGTTTATGAGGGCGTATGAGTAAGCCCCTATGGCGTAGAATGCGGCAAACCCCAGATGAAGAAGCCCGGCATAGCCGACGACTATGTTCAGCCCGAGCGCAAGTATTATGTATATGCCGGTAAGCACGGCCACATCCACGACATAACTGCTTCCGACAAACGGTAAAACCAAAAGGCCCGAAAAAACGGCCGTTTGGAGGAGTTGCACGGGAAGGGACGGTAGTTTGACCCTCCCCCTGCCGAAGGCCCATGGAAGGAGTGAGAGGGCCTTCTTAAGCGGCCTTATCAGTATGCCTATGCCTAAGACTGCCGCAAATAGTATGAGCGAGGCCCTGAGCCCTGCAAACGGAAGGAAGAGGGCCGAAGACCATAATGCGGCGATAAAAACCTTCATACCTTTTCTTGCGCCGGACCGCCGAAAAGCCCGGTCGGCTTGATGAGCAGTACGACTATGAGCATGATGAATGCATAGGCGTCCTTGTATTCGCTCGATATGTAGGCCGAGCCTAAGCTCTCGGTGAGCCCCAAGAGGAGCCCGCCCGCCATTGCGCCCTCGATACTGCCGATGCCCCCTAAGACTGCCGCGGCGAATGCCTTGATGCCCGCTATATAGCCTATGTAGTAGTTTACGAGCCCGTAGTACATCGCAATCATAAGCCCTGCGGCCGCCGCAAGCGCCGACCCTATAATGAATGTAAGGGCTATCACGCCGTCTACATTGACCCCGACGAGGGAGGCCATGGTCCTGTCCTGCGCAACCGCCCTCATCGCCCTGCCGGCCTTTGTTTTCATTATAAAGCCGCGGAGCAGGGCCATAAGCACGGCGGAGACTATTATGATAGAGCCCTGAAGATATGTAACCCTCGCGCCCAAGAACTCAACCCCCTTTGCGGCAAAGACCCCGGGGAAGACCTTGTCCGTGGCCCCCTGCGTGAGCATCACATAGTTTTGAAGGAAGATGGAGACCCCGATGGCGCTTATGAGGGGGCTCAGGCGCGGGGCGGCCCTGAGCGGCCTGTAAGCGACCCTCTCCATCGTAAGGCCGTATGCGCCGCAGATTAAAACGGATACGACGAATGTAAGGCCCAGAGAAAGCGGAAGGCTTGCGGAGGAAAGCCCTATCGAGGTCAGAAAACCGAAGACTATGATACCCGAGTAAGCCCCTATCATGTAGACCTCGCCGTGGGCGAAATTTATGAGCTCCAGTATCCCGTAGACCATCGTGTAGCCGAGGGCGATGAGGGCGTAGACGCCGCCCAATGTCAGGCCGTTTATTATCTGCTGGAGGAGCATCGTAAGATTTTAGCACATAATAATCTTTTGCTTTTACTTGCGATTTAGGTTAAAATATGATGCATGAAAGCGCTGGTCGCTTTTTTGACGGCGGGCGCCCTTTTCGGGGCGGTCGCATTATCCGGGGCCGGGACGGTCCCGAAGATAACACACGACTGCGGCATATGTCACCTGACGCACGGCATGGTGGCAAACCCCGTGCCTCTTAATGCCCCCCTTACCGCACTTT
>CAZPPU010000025.1:9512-14042 GCA_964588515.1 uncultured Nitrospirota bacterium | reverse complement strand
AAAATAATATTGGAAAAGGCAGTCGAGTTTTTATTTATTATTCTGGTCATGGCGCACCCGAGCCTTCGACAGGCGAACCTTATATATTCCCCTACGACGGAGACCCTAACTACCTCGCCCAGACAGGTTATCCGCTTAAAAGGCTCTACGCCAATCTTGGTAGGCTACAAGCCGCTGAGGTAACTATCGTGCTCGATTCATGTTTTTCAGGCTCGGGAGGAAGGAGCGTTCTCGCAAAAGGCGCAAGGCCATTAGTCATGATGACGGATATTAAAGCAATACCATCGAACATGGCAATTTTATCTGCAACGCAAGGCTCGCAGATAAGCACCTCCTCTCCTGAGAAGGGACATGGAGTATTCACATACTATTTCCTCAAGGCACTGAAAGAAGGCAAGAAAACAATCGCCGAGATTTATGAATACATAAAGCCGCTCGTTGAAGACGAGGCAAAACAATTGAATGTCCAGCAGAGCCCGGGTATAAGCCCCGAGCCTGAGAAACTAACGGGAAGGTTTGAGTTGAGGAGATGACTGTGATTGAAAGAATTTTAATGTCATTGCGAGGAGTGGTAGCGACGAAGCAATCTCTAACGGCGAGATTCCTCGCCATGCTCGGAATGACACTTCTTTTTTTTAGCCCTCAAGCCTTTGCCTCCGATAATCCCCTCTGGGTCGAGGCGGAGGGCGAGGCTTACCTGAGCGAGGTCGAGACTCCCAAAGAGGTCATGGAAAGGGCAAGGCGGGATGCCCAGAATAAGGCTATCGAGCAGGCGGTCGGCGTATTCATAAGGTCGCATACCCTTGTAAGTAACAGCCAGCTTGCCGAGGACCTCGTGTATGCCTCGGTCAGGGGCATGGCTGAAAAGACCGAGGTTATCAAAGAGGGCTGGGACGATAAGGACAGGAACCTCTACAGGGTAAAGCTGAAGGCCCTCGTAAGGCCCGTATATCCGGAAAAGGGCGGGGGCATTTCCCTCAAACTCTCTCTCTCAAAGGCCATCCTTAAGGGAGGGGAAGAGGTTAAGATTTTTTTCCAGTCCGACAGGGACAGTTATGTATATATCTTCTCCATTGCAGTTGACGGCTCTATCACGCTCCTACTGCCGAACTCCATAAATAAGGATAATTTCATACTCGCCGGAAACGCATATGCCTTTCCAACCCCTGAAAGCAAGATACATCTAAGGGCGATGTTCCTTCCCGATTTCAAAGGGAGGGTTGCAGAAGAGAAGATTAAGCTCATAGCCACAAGAAAAGAAGAGGAGCTTATTCCTCTGGGGTTTCAGGAAGGGCTCTTCAGGGTCTACGACGCAACCTCAACAGGCATGATAAGCGACCTCGTAAAAAGGCTCAACCAGCTTGAGCCTGCGGACTGGACGGAGGCGACCGCTGTTTACACGATAGAGAGATAATGCACGAGGTCTCGATAGCCCTCAGTCTCCTCGACATTGCCGAAGAAAACCTGAAGAAGGCCGGAGGCCGGAAGATTAACTCCATAAGGGTGCGCATCGGCAGGGCGTCCTCCGTTGTGCCCTCGGCCCTTGCCTTTGCATTCGAGGCGGTAAAGGCCGGGACTTCCGCCTCGGAGGCCGGGCTTATAATAGAAGAAGCGCCGCTTGGGTTTGCCTGTAATGCCTGCAAGGACACCTTCGAGACCGAAGAACCGTATGCCCTCCGATGCCCCTCATGCGGCTCGCCCTCCCTCACAGTCAAAAGCGGATACGAGCTTGAGGTCGTAGAGCTTGATGTAGATTGAGGGGCTCGTAGCCCATTTCGTGGCAGGCCGTGCCTGCTCGCAGGGGCCCGTGGCCCACTTGACATGTCCCCTGTCTTTTGATAGCTTTCCCTATAAGAGGGGGCAATCATGGACATAAAGACCGCACTTAAAGGGCACGGCATATCGCGAAGGGATTTCATGAAATTCTGCACTGCGATGGCAGGGACCCTTGCCCTGCCCGCGGGGTTTGCAGAAAAGATAGCCGAGGCCCTTGAGCGGGCAAGAAAGCCCTCCGTGGTCTGGCTTGAGTTTCAGGCTTGCACGGGAAACACCGAGTCCTTCCTGAGGGCCAATAAGCCGGCAATCGCGGACCTCGTCTTAGATATAGTCTCATACGACTATCACGAGACGATAATGGCCCCGGCAGGCAAGCAGGCCGAGAAGTCGCTTGAGGATGTGGTCAAAAACGAAAAGGGCAAATATATATGCATCGTGGAAGGCTCCATACCCATGGCAGACGGCGGAGTTTACTGCTGTATAGGCGGCAAGACCGCCCTCAGTATCGCAAGGGAGACATGCGGAAACGCCCTTGCAGTTATAGCGGTCGGGGCCTGTGCATGGGACGGCGGTTGGCCTGCGGCAAGCCCCAACCCGACGGGCGCAGTCGGGGTAAAAGATGCCGTGCCCGGGCTTAAGACCCTGATAAACCTGCCCGGCTGTCCTGCAAATGTGGAAAACATCACGGCCACAATCGTGCATTTTCTTACATTCGGCTCTTTCCCCGTCACGGACGGCATGGGAAGGCCGCTTTTTGCATACGGCGAGCGCATACACGACCACTGCGAGAGGCGGGCGCACTTCGATGCGGGACAGTTCGTGCGGCAGTGGGGGGACGAAGGCCACAGACACGGCTGGTGCCTCTATGAGATGGGGTGTAAGGGGCCCGAGACATTCAAGAACTGTCCGGCAATAAGGTGGAACGAGGGGACCAACTGGCCCGTGGGCTCGGGACACGGCTGTATCGGGTGTGCCGCACCAAAGTTCTGGGACACGATGAGCCCGTTTTACAGAAGACTGCCCAAGGTCCCGGGCTTCGGGGTCGAGGACACGGCAGATAAGATAGGGCTCGGACTTGCCGCGGCCGCCGCGGCCGGCCTTGCCGCACACGGAATCGCAAAGGCCGTAAAGGGCAAACCGGAGAAAGAAAAAGAGGAGGGCTAAGGGATGGCAAAGGTCGTAGTGGACCCGATTACGAGAATCGAGGGGCACCTGAGAATCGAGGCGCAGGTGGACGGCGGAAGGGTTACGGACGCATGGGCCTCAAGCACATCCTTCAGGGGGATGGAGATAATTCTCAAAGGCAGGGACCCCCGCGATGCATGGCTCTTTGCCCAGCGCATATGAGGCGTCTGAACGACGGTTCACGCCACCAGCTCCGTGAGAGCTGTAGAAAACGCACTCGGCATAGTCATACCCGATAACGCCCGGATTATCAGGAACCTCATTACCGGGGCCCAGATGGTCCAGGACCATGTGATACACTTCTACCACCTCCACGCCCTCGACTGGGTGGATATAGTAAGCGCGCTAAAGGCAGACCCGGCAAAGACATCCACGCTTGCGCAGTCCGTCTCGGACTGGCACAATTCGAGCGCGGATTATTTTAAAACCGTTCAGGGAAAGCTCAAGACCTTTGTCGAAAGCGGACAGCTCGGGCCGTTTGCAAACGCATACTGGGGGCATCCGGCTTATAAGCTCCCGCCCGAGGCGAACCTCATGGCAGTGGCCCATTATCTTGAGGCCCTCGACTGGCAAAAGGATGTCATCAAGATACACGCAATAATAGGGAGCAAAAACCCCCATGCCCAGACCTATCTCGTAGGCGGCATGGCCGTGCCGATAGACCCCTCAAGCCAAAGCGCCCTGAACACCATAGGCATAGCACATATGCTTGAGCTTGCCAAAAAGGCAAAGGAGTTCGTCGAGAAGGTCTACATCCCGGACCTCCTTGCAGTGGCGTCGTTTTACAAGGAATGGGCGGGTTACGGCGCAGGCGTGGGCAATTACCTCGCATACGGCGAATACCCCTTGGACGGCATATCCAACACGGAAAACCTCTGGCTCCAAAGAGGGATAATCAAAAACAAAGACCTGAGCCGCGTTCACCCTGTCGAGCACGAGAAGATTTCCGAGTATGTAACCCATTCGTGGTATGAGTATAAAGACGGGGATTCTGCCTCCAAACACCCCTATGACGGCGAGACGGACCCCAAATACACAGGGCCCACACCCCCTTATGAATACCTCGACACCGACGGCAAATACAGCTGGATAAAGGCCCCGCGGTATGAGGACATGCCCATGGAGGTCGGCCCGCTTTCCCGGATGCTCGTTGCCTATGCCTCCGGCCACAAACGGGTGAAAGAAGTAATAGACAGCGTGCTCAAGCACTTAGGCGTCGGAGCGCCTGCGCTCTTTTCCACATTGGGAAGGACTGCGGCAAGAGGTGTGGAAACGCTCGTTACCGCTGAGATGCTCCCTGTCTGGATAGGGGAGCTTGCCGGTAATATCAAAAAAGGAGACCTCAGAATCCATGAAAACGGAAAATGGGAACCGTCCACATGGCCCAAAGAGGTTATGGGCTACGGGCTTCACGAGGCCCCGAGGGGCGCGCTCGGCCACTGGGTGAAAATAAAGGACGGAAAGATAGAACGATATCAGTGCGTAGTGCCCTCCACATGGAACGGCTCCCCCCGTGATGCGAAAGGGCAGAAGGGGCCTTATGAAACCGCGCTTATCGGCACCCCCGTG
>CAZPPU010000025.1:3295-9502 GCA_964588515.1 uncultured Nitrospirota bacterium | reverse complement strand
CCCCGTGGCAGACCCAAACCAGCCGGTCGAAATCCTGAGGACAGTGCATTCATTCGACCCCTGCATGGCATGTGCCGTCCATGTCGTGGATGCCATGCGGAGGGAAGTCCTCAGGATAAGGGTCGTATGAGGAGGCAGTATGCAAAAGCTCCTTAAGCGGGTTTATGTCTGGGAGTTTCCGGTAAGGCTCACCCACTGGCTGAACGCCCTGAGCATCCTTTCGCTCATGCTCACCGGCTATTACATCGGGAACCCCTTTATCAGCGTCTCCGGCGAGGGCAGGTTCGTGATGGGCTGGGTGCGGTTTATACACTTCGTTTCCGCCTATGTCTTTACGATAAGCACCGCGGTAAGGGTGTACTGGGCGTTTATGGGAAACAGGCATGCAAACTGGAAGGTCTTCTTCCCGTTTTCTGCGGAAAAGTCCGTAAGGCTCGTTAACCAGATGCTCTATTATTCGTTTCTCACGAAGAAAAAACCTTTCTATGTAGGGCATAACCCGCTTGCCGGCCTCACATACCTGATGCTCTTTGCCCTTTATATCGTTTCGATAATCACGGGTTTTGCCCATTACTCGCTCTATAACCCGGAGGGGCTTTACGCCACGCTCTTTGGATGGGTGTTCCTTCTTATGACGGGGCCCTCGGTCAGGCTCATCCATCACATGGCGATGTGGCTTTTAGTCTACTTCATCCTGATACACATCTATATAGCGATACTCACCGACAGCGCCGACAGAAGCGGGCTCATGGGGAGCATATTCACCGGCCACAAGTTCGTCTACCCGGAAGTAAAAGAATAGGGGGCAGGTAGCCCCCACGAGCGGGCACGGCCCGCGATGGAAAGCTCAACAGGGACATTTTTGAATTCTCCGATTATGGAAATAACCTCTTCATTCCCGGTCAAATCATATCAACATATACAGGCCTCCGCAGTGCCTTGACCTGAAGGGCCGCCCTGAGGTAATATGAATAGATTCAAATTTCAACTTGGTATTGCATAATGAAACAGTTGGAGGATAATATTACTATGGGCAAGGCGAAGTGGCTTGGCGCAGTAATTGTGCTGTTGATGCTGTTTACAGTGGCCGTGGCGGCCTTCGGCTCGGAGGGGGTCGCTGAAGAAGCCGTTCCCGATGCCGGAAGCGCGCCGTGGTGGGTATGGCCTGTCGTTTTATTCGTTGTGACATTTGTGCTCGGTGTCCTTGCCGTCTTAGGCGGGGTCGGAGGCGGCGTGCTCTTTGTCCCGATAGTGGGGGGGTTTTTCCCGTTTCACCTCGATTTCGTAAGAGGGGCCGGGCTTTTGGTTGCGCTTTCGGGCGCGCTTGCGGCAGGCCCCGGGCTTCTTAAGAAGGGCCTTGCGGACTTGAGGCTTGCTATCCCGGTTGCCCTCATAGCCTCCTCCGCGGCGATAGTCGGCGCTATGATAGGCCTTGCCCTCCCTACGAATGTAATCCAGACCGCACTCGGCGCTACCATACTCGGCATCGTCCTCATCATGGCCCTCGCAAAGAAGTCCGAATACCCGGATGTCCCGAAGGCGGATTCCCTATCCACCGCCCTCAGGATAAGCGGCGTATACCATGAGGTCTCCACTGACCAGGACATAGACTGGAAGATACACAGGACTACGAAGGGCCTTCTCCTTTTCATAATCATCGGCATAATGGCGGGCATGTTCGGCCTCGGCGCGGGATGGGCCAATGTGCCTGTCCTTAATCTCCTCATGGGCGCGCCGCTTAAGGTGTCGGTTGCAACGAGCAAGTTCCTGCTTTCCATCACCGATACCACTGCGGCTTGGGTCTATGTAAATAACGGCGCGGTCCTTCCAATGATGGTCGTGCCCTCCATAGTCGGCATAATGTTGGGCTCCATCGTGGGCGTGAGGATATTAGCAAAGACGAAGCCCGCATCCGTAGGATATATAGTCATAGTGATGCTTCTTTTTGCAGGAGCAAGGGCCCTGCTCAAAGGCCTTGGAATCTGGAAATAGGGGCCACGAGCCCCTGCGGCAGGCACGGCCTGCCACGAAATAGGAGGACTTTATAATGGCTAAGCATCAGGCGACCGAGGAACAGTTGGTATGCGAAACTCCTCGACAAGGGGATGAAGATGGGGCTTTTGCTCATTGTAATCACATTTGCGCTTTATGTATCCGGCGTCCTGACGCCGTATACCCCGATTAGCGAGCTTTCGCATTACTGGGGGATGCCGGTGCACGACTACCTCAAGGAGGCCGGTATAAGCCCGGGCTGGGCGTGGCTTGGGATGTTGGGCAAGGGCGATTTCGTCAATTTCATAGGCATAGCGTTCCTTGCGGGCGTTACCGTGGTCTGCTACATAGCCATCCTGCCGGTCTTCCTGAAAAAGAAGGACAAGGTGTATTTCGTCCTTGCCCTGGTTGAGGCCGCGGTCTTAATCTTTGCGGCATCCGGCATACTTAAAGCAGGAGGGCATTGACATGTTTAAAACCCTGCTTATCTGTTCGGACGGCTCGGAGTTCAGCGAAGGGGCGGTAAGGGAAGGCCTAAAATTAGCAAAGCAATCCGGCGGCAAGACGACAATGCTCCATGTGATTGAGTTCAACCCGGAGTTCGATGCCCTTGCCCCCAACCTCGTCGAGAAGATGGAGGCCGGGGCAGGCGAGACTATCAAGGCCCTGAAGACGAGGGCGGAAAAAGAGGGCCTCCCGTGCACTGCGCTCATAAAAAGGGCGGAAAGGCCCCATACCGTGATTGTGGATGAGGCCGAAAAAATCAAGGCCGATGCAATCGTGATGGGAAGGCGCGGAAGGACCGGGCTTAAAAGGGTTATCATGGGCAGTGTGACCGCAAGGGTCATAGGCCATGCAACAAGGAATGTCCTCGTCGTGCCGAGGGCCGCAAGGATAGACTGTAGGGGAATACTCATTGCAACGGACGGCAGTCGCTGTGCCGAGGCCGCATCGAGGCAGGCCGTCGCAATCGCAAAGTCCTGCGGTGCGCCCCTCACCGTGGTTTCCGTCCTCCATGACGAATCCTTACCATCGGACTTTCTTACGCCAAAGCAAAGGGAGCGCATCTCGGAGAAGGCCCTCTCCGATGCGGAAAAATGCGTGCAGGATGTGAAAGACCTCGCAGGGAAAGAGGGGGTCAAGGCCGATGGCCTCATCATGACCGGTAGTCCCTCCGAGGCCATCATAAAGGCCGGCGAAGAGAAACGGGCCGACCTCATAGTCATGGGCAGTCACGGAAGGACGGGTGTCGAAAGGCTCCTCATGGGCTCGGTAACCGAGAAGGTCGTAAACCTCGCATCAACGGCCGTGCTCGTAGTGAAGGCTTAAGGTTTTTCGATGCAATAGTAAAAAATTGTCTTTACCTGCCCGTAGAACAACCTGTAAAACCGGACGAATGCAACTTTTAGGGCAAGAAGCACGAGCACCGAAAGGGCGAAGATACCATGAAAGGTTGCACGGGCAGAAGGCTCGGCCCTTGTCCGGAATCTTTCTTACGGAAGGACTCCCGACAAGCCGGAGTGACAGCATGAAGAAATCCTATCGCTGTTTTTGGGTGAGCCCCTGCCGGATGGCTTATAATGAAGTATGGTCTCCGTAAGGAAAGCCGCACTGTCGGCTTTGGAAGCCGTCTCAAGAAAAGGCAAAAGGCCCAAAGAGGCGCTTGAACAGCCCTCGGAAGGCCTGAGCCAAAGGGACAGGGCCTTCCTCATGGAACTCACATACGGCGTCCTGAGATACAGGGACACGCTCGATTGGCTCATGAAGGGTTTTCTCAGGAAGCCCGCCGGACTTACCCCCGGAACCCTCGATAACCTGAGGCTCGGGACTTACCAGATATTCTACATGCGGGTGCCCGAATGGGCCGCGGTGAACGAATCGGTGACAATCGAAAAGAAAAGCCCCGGGCTTGTAAATGCGGTCTTACGGAATCTCATTAGGGAGCGTGAAAGATTAAAACAGGCATTAGAAGAGATGGAAAAGACCGCAGGAAGCACAGAAACCCCGGAGGCAAAGAGGGCCTCTTCGATTGCAACCCTCACATCCCATCCCCTCCGGCTCATCAAGAGATGGATGAAGAGGTTCGGCCCGGATGAGACACTTACCCTCGCATCTGCGAATAACCGCATCCCCCCTCTTACGCTCAGAGTAAATACGCTTAAGACGGGAAGAGACGAGGTAATAAAACTTCTTGCAAAAACGGGCATCGAAGGTGCGCCCACCCGATACAGCCCCTCGGGCTTGACCCTCAAAGGGCAGGTTGCCTTCGGCGAGCTATCGGCCCTGAGCGGGCTTATCACGGCGCAGGACGAGGCAGGCCAGCTCATAGGACATATGCTTGCCCCCCGGCCCGGAGAGCGCATCTTGGATGCATGCGCCGCACCCGGAGGGAAGACCACTCACATTGCGGAACTCATGAAGGACATCGGAGAGGTAGTTGCGGTAGACATAAGCGAAAAGAGGCTTGCGACCCTCAGAGAGAATGTCTCAAGACTCGGTCTTACCTCGGTGCGAGTTCTAAAGGGAGATGCCTCTGCCCTCCGGTGGAAAGCCACTGGTGTCTTCGATGGAATATTGCTCGATGCGCCCTGCTCGGCCACAGGCGTGATAAGACGGAACCCGGATGTAAAATACAGGCACAACAGAGGAGACCCCATCGAATTCCAAAAAAAACAACTCGGACTCCTCCAAAGAGTATCCACGCTCCTTAAGCCCGGCGGAAGGCTCCTTTACTCCGTCTGCTCCCTAGAGCCTGAGGAAGGGGAAGATGTGCTTAGGAAGTTCTTGAAGCAAACGGATGATTTTTATATCATAGAAAGCGAGATGCCGTTCATAAAAAGGTTCATAAAGGACGGGGTCCTGAGGACTTACCCGCACAGGGACGGGATGGACGGGTTTTTCGGGGTGATGCTTTGCCGAAAATAAAAAGGTTCTTGGTTTATTTAGCGGGCTTTTTGCTTGTAAGCTCAATCGCCGGGCTTGCCACATACATGTTCTTAAGCAGTGGGAGACCGGCCGAGGCGCCGAATCTCATCGGGAAAGGGCTCGAAGAGGCGAAAAAGGAGGCCGAAGGCAGAGGCTTTACCGTATATATCGAAGCGGAGGTCTACGACAGGTCCGTGCCCTCCGGGCATATCATCGGGCAGGAAACACTGCCCGGCACCCGGATAAAAGGAGGCGGGGAGATAAAAGTGACCCTGAGCAAAGGGCCCTCGGCCGTGCCCGTGCTTTCCGCCCTCGGAAGTTCGCTTGAGGAGGCAAGGGCGCTCTTCGGAAAAACAGGGCTTAAAATAGCAAATGTCATAACCGTTCACTCGGATGAAATAGATACGGGCAGGGTGCTCGCCCAGAGGCCCGCGCCCGGAGAGGTAGAGACGGGCCCCATTACGCTCGTTGTAAGCAAAGGCCCTTATGATGTAGTCTATTACAGCCCCTCTTTTGAGGGGATGCAAAAGGGAGATGCCCTGAGCCTTGCCGGGGAACTCGGCCTTGAGGTCAGGCCCTCCGGCGCGGGCGATACGGTAAGCGGCCAGAGGCCGGAGCCGGGCGCGCCCATAAAGGAGGGAGACACCGTGTATCTTCGGATGGAAGGGGGAGCGGTTCCTGATGATTAAGATTGCGCCGTCCATACTTTCGGCGGATTTCCTGAAGTTGGGCGAGGAGATAAGGGCCGCAGAGGATGCGGGCGCCGACATCCTCCACATAGATATAATGGACGGCCACTTCGTGCCGAACCTGACGATAGGGCCGTTTATCGTCTCTCAGATTAAAAAGGCAACGGGCCTGCCGTTAGATGTCCACCTGATGATAGACGACCCGGACAGGTACCTCAGGGAGTTCCTCGATGCCGGGGCCGATTACCTTACGGTGCACATCGAGGCCGCGCGCCACCTCCACAGGACCGTCCACTGGATAAAGGACGGCGGGGCAAAGGCAGGGGTCTCCCTTAACCCGGCCACCCCCATATGGGCGCTCGACCACATACTTGAGGATGCGGACATGGTGGTCCTGATGTCCGTAAACCCGGGCTTCGGCGGGCAGAAGTTCATCCCGCAGGCAATAGAGAAAGTCAGGGCGCTTAAGGGCATCATCAAGGAGCGGGCGCAGTCCGTCCTCATAGAGGTGGACGGCGGCGTGACGCCGGAAAACGCAAAAGCGCTTGCTCAGGCGGGCGCGGATATATTGGTTATGGGCTCTGCGTTTTTCAACTCCGGC
>CAZPPU010000025.1:0-3285 GCA_964588515.1 uncultured Nitrospirota bacterium | reverse complement strand
GCGCCGACCTCAGAAAACGGCTTAATGACTGAACTCGACAGGGCGAATACCCTCAGGGAACGCTTCAAATACAAAGAGGCCGTTATCGCCTACAAAAAGGCCCTCGCAAGGGGAGAAGACCGACTGCACTGCCTCTTGGGGCTCGGCGATACGCTGAGAATTTCCGGGGACTTCAAAAGCGCGGCGGATTATTACTTGAAGGCCCAAAAGACGGCAAAGGCCCGGAAAGACGAAACCGCAATCACCGACGCCTCTGTGGGCCTCGGATTGAGCCTTCGGGCGCTCGGCGATTGGAGGGGGGCGCTCGGACTCTTTGAAAAAGCCGGGGGGTTCTATAGAAAGAAAAAGGACACGGAGGGCGTTGCCTTTTCGCTCTGGGCGAAGGCAGGCGCACTCAGAGTAAAAGGCGATATAAGGGGCGCCATACGGACTTTCGGGCAGTCAATGACGCTCTATGCATCCCTCAGAGAGGATGCAGGCGTAGGCTACTGCCTTTGCGGGCTCGGCGGCTCAACGAGGGTCAAGGGCCTCTACAGGGAATCCCTGAAATACTACCGCTCGGCCAACAAGTTTTTTTCAATGCGGAAGGACACATTCGGCAGGGCATACTCGCACTGCGGCATGGGCAACGCCCTGAGGATGTCGGGCGATTACGAAGGCGCATGGAAACACCTTAAAAGGGCGACCGCACTCTACGAGCGGATAGGGGACACGGTGAGCTATTCATATACCCTTTGGAGCATGGCCAAGACAGAGGCGATGCGGAATAAATACGAAGAGGCCGGGGACATCCTGAAAAAGGCCCTCCGGCTTTTTAAAAAGACAAAGGACCCAAGGGGGGTTATCTATTGCAGGCTCAGCCTTGCCGAGCTTTCCGCCCTCAGGGGAAGGCATGAAGCCGCAAAGAAGACGGCCGCCTTAGCATTCGAGGAAGCGAGCCTGCTTGGGTTTGCGGTCGAAGGATGTCATGCCCGGGTTTTGCATTCCTGCCTTAGTGGAAAACCTTCTTATAAATGTTATAATAGACTTGGGCTTAAGCACAACTTAAAATCCATACCATTTAATATCCCTTAAGGCGAGGACGGAATTGGCGGTATTGAATCTTCCCAACGCCCTGACAACGGTCAGGATAATCATAATCCCGGCATTTGCGACATCGGTCATGTACCAGAGGTATAACCACGCCCTTTATCTCTTCGTTGCGGCCGCGCTGACCGACGCCCTCGACGGGCTCACGGCCAGACTCAAGGACCAAAAGACCCTGCTTGGGACATTCTTAGACCCGCTTGCGGACAAGTTCCTAATCGTCACGGCCTTCATATTGTTTTCCTATTACGGCTGGGTCCCGGGATGGCTCACCATAACCGTACTAAGCAGGGACATAATCGTAGTTACGGGCTGGATGCTCCTTTACATGACGACGCACACAATGAAAGTAGAGCCCTCGGTCTTAGGCAAGACGGCCATCGCGCTACAACTTGCATTCCTCTGCTATGTGCTTTTAGACATAAACTACGGCCTGCCGCCGGACATAAAGACCCCGTTTATCTGGGCGGTCGCCCTGTCCGCCGTGGCCTCCGGCGTGCACTATATACAGAGGGGACTCAAGCATGCAGGCCAGAAGTAAAGGGGCGGCCATCGAGGCGGTAAGGCCGGGCAGTCCCGCGCACAAGGCGGGCATCGCGCCGGGCGATGTCGTCCTTTCGATAAACGGGATGCCTGTTTCCGACGAGATAGACTATCTCTTCTACAGGGCCGAGGCCGGGCAGGATATCGAGGTCGGCAGAAACGGCAAGACGCACAGGCTCATGCTCCGCGGGGAGGACCCGGGCATAGAGCTCAGACCCTTCAGGATAAAGACCTGTCCGAACAACTGCATATTCTGCTTCGTGAGGCAACTGCCCCACGGACTCAGAAGGAGCCTCTATGTGAAAGACGAGGACTACAGGATGTCGTTTCTTTACGGGTCCTACATCACGATGACGAACCTCGGCCCTACGGACAAGGCCCGTATTGCAAGGCAGAGGCTCAGCCCGCTTTACATCTCCGTGCACTCTACAAACCGCTCCATAAGGAACAAGATGCTCGGAAACCCCTCGGCCCCGGATATAATGAGAGCTTGCATCCCTCAAGGAACAGAAAATCAAGATGCATGCGCAGATAGTCCTCTGCCCGGGGACGAACGACGGCGACCTGCTTAAACGGACGATAACCGACCTTTACGGCCTTTACCCCTATCTCGGTTCCGTTTCGGTCGTCCCGGTCGGTCTTACGGCCCACAGGAAAACCAAGCTGAGACCGATCGAAAAAGAAGATGCGGAAAAGGCCCTCCAGACCATCGAGGCCTTCCAAAAGAGGTTCAGAAAAAAACACGGAGACCCCATAGTCTACGGCGCAGACGAGCTTTACATAAAGGCAGGGCGGCCCCTTCCGCCCGCATCCGAATACGGAGACTTCCCGCAACTCGAAAACGGCGTCGGAGGCGTAAGCCTCTTTGCATCCTCCGCAAAGAAGATGAAGCTCCGCACAGACGAAGCTGTAGAGGCGTCGTTCGGGGAAAAGGCGCATATAAGAATCGGCCCTAAGCAACTTGAGAGACGATATGTCACATTCACAGGCATCTCCTTTTACCCGTATCTCGAAAGGTTCGCCGAAAAGCTCAGGAAGGCCGGCATCAACCTCGCCATCGTGCCGGTGGAAAACCATTTCTTCGGAAAATCGGTCACGGTAACCGGGCTCCTCACCGGCCGGGATGTGATAAGAACGCTTTCCGAGGACTCCGGAACCCGCGACCTCCTTCTCATCCCGGACATAGTCCTGAGGCATGAGGCGGACATCTTCCTCGACGACCTCCACTTCAGGGATATCGGCGAGGCGCTGAAAATAAAGGCCGTGGTGATAAAGCCCACGCCGGAAGGCATCCTCAGAGGCATAGCGGAGGGCGGCATATGAGGATAAGCGGAAAGACGAGGGTCATTGCACTCCTCGGATATCCGGTCGGGCAGAGCCTTTCTCCGGCGATGCATAACTCCGCATTCGAGCGTTTGGGGCTTGACTACTGCTATGTGGCCCTGCCTGTGCGGCCCGAAGACCTGAGCGATGCCGTAAGGGGAATAAGGGCCCTTGATTTTGCCGGGGCCAATGTCACCGTGCCCCATAAGGTGGCGGTCATCCCCCTCCTGGACGGGGTGGAGGACACCGCCCGGGAGATAGGTGCGGTCAACACCATCGTCAAGCAGGACGGTGCCCTGGTGGGCTACAACACCGATGTGGACGGGTTCCTGC
>CAZPPU010000024.1:0-14073 GCA_964588515.1 uncultured Nitrospirota bacterium | reverse complement strand
AGAGGAGCATGTGAGCTATGCCGCAGTGTGAAGTATTTCATGCTCCCAGTAATAAATGCGTTTTTACGAGTCCCCCTACTTCCTGCGCCTATTGAAGCATAAAACTACCCCCCGTCAAATTAAAAATTCTTATGGGCCGATAAGCGGCTTTATGCTCGGTGTCTTCGTTGCCTTCCCAAGGGGCTTTCCATTAAAATCAGAAGATGTCCGGGAAAAAGGGCCTCATTGCATTACATATCATGGCGGCAGGTCTTTTCACCTACCTCTTTTTCCTTTCCCTGAGGCCGGTTTCGGACCCCGACCTGTTCTGGCACCTGAGGACGGGCAAGTATATCTTTGAGGAACGGGCGCTCCCCGGGCATGAAGACCCGTTTTCCTATACTGCGGAAAGGCCCCTTTCGGATTCTCAGGTAGCGGGCTTGAGGAGCCAGTGGCTCGGACAGCTCCTTTTTTATCTCGTTCATCTTGCTGGAGGCTATCCGGGCATTTCCGTATTCAGGGCCTTCCTCATCCTCTTGCCTTTCTTGTACCTCTATATAAGGTTTTCGAGGGACGGGACCAACCCCCTGCTTTTACTTCCGGTTCTTTGCCTTCCGCTTTTCGTCATCGCCGATAACTTCGCTTACACATTCGAAAGGCCGCAGGCGTTTTCCTTCATCCTTGCGTTTGTCGTAGTCGGGTTTTTGAGGACAGAGAGGCTTAAATGGGCCCTCCCTTTGGTCATGGCGTTATGGGCGAACCTGCACGGAGGCTACATTGTGGGAGTTGCCCTCATAGGGGCCTCGATGGCAGGCGAAGGGCTCGGCCTGATTTCAGGAAAGTTAGGGCTTAAGGCCGAGCATTCAGCAAGGCCCCTGAGGGCCTTTGCCCTCGGCGGCATCGCCATCTCCGCAAGTTTTCTTAATCCGTCCGGGCCGAAAATCCTTTCCGACTGGTTTCCCAGCCTGTGGGGCTCGCTCATCCGCCCTTCTGGGGCGGTCGTTACGGACCTGCTCGAATACAAATCGCCCTATTATTTTTACAGCGTCCTTCATTATAACTGGCCGGTCTTTACAGGCGCATTCATAGCAATAGGCTTATTTGCCTTGCTTGCAAAATATTTCATGGAAAAGGTCATTGACCTCAGGGAGGCGGCCATGGCCGGAGTCGTCGGGGTTTTAGGGCTTTCCCATGCTCGGGGCGTGAACTTTGCGCTGATAATCTTTTCCTATTTCATAGCGCACTCCCTCAGGGGGCACGGCCCCCTGCGACTTTTGGGGCTTAAGAGGCTCAGGGCGGTTCCAGCCGTGCTTACCGCCGGAGTGCTGATCGGGATGCTACTTGGCCTTTATACGACCGACCGATGGAGACTTTCCCCTGAGTTTCCCCGGCGCTGGGTCGAGGGGACTTACCCCGAAAGGGCGCTCGAATTCTTAGAGGCCGAGGGCATAAGCGGTCCGGGTTTCAACTATATGGAGTGGGGGGGCTGGCTCATGTGGCGCGGACAAAGGGTCTTTATAGACGGAAGGCTCGTAAGCCCGGAGGTGACCCGGCTTTACCTCGATGCCGTAAACGCACGGCCCGGATGGAGCGTCATCATGGACTCATATAGCGTCAATTATATTCTCATGCCGGTCATGTCCGAGGAAAACGGCTCTATTGCGCCGATTGTCATGGAGATGGCGGAGAGGAAACCTGTGGGCTGGAGGCTCGTATACCTCTACGACAATAAGGCCGTATTTTTAAGGGATAGCCCGGGCAACCGCAGGGTCATAGAAGAAAAGGCCATGCCCTTCGGGGAGATTTACCGGCAAGTAAACGACATGGCGGACCTGCTTCTCATCTCAAGGCCGTGGCATCCGGGTCTCCTGCGTACAAAAGCGATTGCGCTTGAGAGGCTTAAGGGCTACTGAGGTTTACTTTCAGCCGGCGGCTTTCCCGCGGGTGCGGGCGCAGGCTCAAGGCTCATGGACTGCTTATACTTTTCGGAAAGGTACTGAAAGACCTGAACCCTCTTGTTTACCTGGTCTACTACATAGACCCTGTCTTTTGAGTCTATGGCTATGCCCTGAGGTATGTTGAACCTGCCCGGCGCCCGGCCCGGACTGCCCACATAGAGGTAGGCCGTGCCGGTTTTGTCGAATATCTGGAAGTTGCCGAATGCCGCATCGGTCACGAAGATATAGCCGTCGTCGCTTATGGCAACGCCCTTTGGCCTTGCGAACATCCCCGGCCTGTCTCCATGCTCGCCGAATGCAACGGCAGGGCCGCCCGTAGGGTCGAATATCTGAACTCTGAAGTTCATCGTAGCGAACACATAGGGCTTCCCTTCATTGTCGGTGTCCATGAGGGCCGGGTGATACACATCGCCTACCCCTGCCCCTGCGTATGCGACCTTCGATATGAACTTCCCGTCGAGGGTGTAGGAATGGACCTCGTGAATCTTCGAATCGTTTATGTAGATTATCTTCCTGTCGGGGTCGAAGGCCACCCCCACCGGGTTCCTGAACCCCCCTTCCCCGCCGATTATCCGCTCTACCGACCGGTTCCGCCTGTCGAATATATAAACCTTGTCCGCACCGGCGTCCGCAACCGCAACGAGCTCGTTTTTATCGTCCACCGCCACCCCTAACGGAAGCTTCCAGTCGTAAGGGTTCACAAGCTCTCCGATGCTCTGTTTTTCGATGTTAAGCACATACACCCTGCGGAAATAAGAGTCCGTCACATAGATGTTGCCTTCCTTGTCCACGGCTATGCCGTGGGGCTTGCCGAAGGACATGGTGGACTCCTCGCCGAAGAGTTTCTCCAAGGTGCTTGGCATCCTTATGTCGAGGTCTGTTGCGATGAGCCTTATGAGTTTTATCTTGGGCTCAAGAGGGGACGGGGGCCAGACATACGGAGTGAGGTCTATCGGCGTTCTCCTTGGAGCGCACGCCGTAAGCAGGACTACGACCGCCGCCAACAATAATCCCCTAAACCGCATTATCAAATATATCATAGCCGAATATCTCTTTGTCAATGAGGTATACTTATCCGGTGAAGCCGAAGCGGATAACAAGCCCGGATAACCCGGTCATCAAGGGTCTCCGGCGTATCGGGAAGGCCCGTGCCGGGCGCAGGGCATTTATAGTCGAGGGGCCGCATCTCATAGTCTCCGCGCTCGATGCCTCCGCGGAAGTAAAGCAGGTCTTTTTCGCGGAGGGTTTTAAAGGGCGGGGACTTCTCCGGCGGCTGTCGGCCCTTCCGGTTGAAATGTATGAAATCCCGGTGAGTCTCATTAGGAGGCTTTCCGGGACCGAGACACCGCAGGGGGTCTTTGCGGTCGTCTCCTTGAAACAGGCCCGCCTCGATGAACTCGGCCCCGATGAGAGGGACTTGATTGCGGTAAGCGACGGTGTTTCCGACCCGGGGAATATGGGCACCCTTATAAGGGCCGCGGATGCGGCCGGTGCGGATGCCGTCCTGGCGCTTCCGGGCTCCTGCGACCCGTTCATGCCCAAGGCCCTGAGGGCGTCCGCCGGGAGCGTCTTCAACATCCCGGTCGTTCATACGGATAGCGGCGAGTTCCTCGAGTGGGCGAAGAAAAACCGTATAAGGCTCGTATTCACCGCAGGCGATGCGGAAAAGTCCATTTACGAGGCCGACCTTTCAGGCCCGCTTGCATTCATCTTCGGCAACGAATCGAGGGGTGTAAGCCCGGCCCTGAGAGATGCATCTTCGATGGGTCTCCGGGTGCCCATTTTCGGGAAGGCCGAGAGCCTTAATGTCGCCGTGACCGCCGCCCTCTGCCTTTATGAGGCAAGGAGGCGGCAGGGCCACCCCACAAAGGGGTCCCACGATTAGGCGGGGGGCACTGCCCCCTCGATGACACTGCCTATCCTTCTTAGCCTTCTGTATCTTTCCTCTGCGAGCTTCCCTGCCGTTTTGGTCTCAAGCTCGTCGAGGGCCTTGAGGACGACCTCGCGGATTTTTTCCGCCTGCCACTGGGGGTCCCTGTGCGCGCCGCCCAAGGGCTCCGGGATTATCTCGTTTATTATCTTGAACTCAAGGAGGTCATGGGCCGTGAGCTTCAGGGCGTCGGCCGCCCTCGTAAACTCCTCCGCGCCCAAGTCCCCGTTTTTCTGCCAGAGTATGGCCGCGCATCCCTCGGGCGATATCACCGAGTAGACGGAATGCTCAAGCATATAGAGCCTGTCGGAAACGCCGATTGCAACGGCCCCTCCGCTTCCGCCCTCGCCTATCACGATGGATATTATCGGGGTCCTCAGCCGCGACATCTCCATAAGGTTCACGGCTATGGCCTCGGCCTGTCCTCTTTCTTCCGCGCCTATCCCCGGGTACGCCCCGGGCGTGTCTATGAATGTTACGACCGGCTTTTTGAACCGCTCGGCAAGCCTCATGAGCCTTAGGGCCTTTCTATAGCCCTCGGGATGCGGCTGGCCGAAGTTCCTCTTTATGCGCTCCTTCACGCCCCTGCCCTTCTGGTGGCCTATAATCACCACGGGCTTTCCGCCTATCCTTGCGGGGCCGCCGACTATCGCGGGGTCGTCGCCGAACCTCCTGTCGCCGTGCAGTTCCATGAAGTCCTCCGCTACGGCCCCCAAATAGTCGAGCGTGTAGGGCCTGTCCGGGTGCCGGGCGATGAGGGTCTTCTGCCACCTCGTGAGGCCCGAAAATATTTCGGCGCGGAGGTCCCTGACCTTCTTGTCGAGCCGCTTTATCTCGGATGTGATGTCGAGCTCCACATTTCCGTTTGAGAGGCGTTTGAGCTCTTCTATCTTAAGCTCGAGTTCCTCGATGGGTTTTTCGAATTCGAGATAGTACTTCATATCACCTTGACCGAGCCCTTCCCCATGAAGCCCTCCACCGTCTCCACGAGCGCCCCGTCAAGCCCGACCCCTTCGCCGGCAAGTATGAGCGCAGAGGCGTCTTGTATCTCCACACGGAGATAAAGGGGCACCTTGCCCGGGTTCGCCCTGAGAAGCCCCCTCAGGGTCCTGAGTTTCGCATTTATGGTATCACATCCGCTATCCGTTTTTATACATATCTCGAGCTTCCTCGGCAGGGGGCCGTTCCCCGCGTTGCCGTCGAGGGCCTGAACCTCTCTTGCCACGAGCTTTACGCCCTTCTCCGTCCTGTCTACCGAACCTCTTATGATAACGGCCTCATCCTTTTTCACCGCCTCTTCGCTTTCCTTAAGCAGGTCCGGGAATACGATGACCTCGACCGCGCCGTCTTCGTCCTCTAAGGTCAGGTATGCCATCACTCCGGCCTTATCGCGGGTCCTTACCTTTTTAATCTGGCCGATTACGCCTGCGACCCTGACCTCCTGCCTGTCCTGGGCCTCGTCGAGTCCGGCGATGCTTTTGACCGACATGCCTGCGAGGGCCTTCTTGTGCCTGCTCATCGGGTTTCCGGTGATGTAAAAGCCGAGGGCCTCTTTCTCGGCCTTAAGGAGAGCGACCTCGTCCATCGCCCCTGCCGAGTCCGCCGCATCTCCGGTCGGGCCGAAGAGCCCGGGCGAGGGCGGTTTGCCGTTAGGGGAACTAAGAATGCCGAGGGCCTTTGCCCTTGCCCGAGCCGGGGGTTCGCCGGGCGAGAGGGAATCGAAGGCGCCGGCCTTGATAAGGGCCTCCAACACCTTCTTGTTTACTTTTTTCGTGTCTAACCTTTCAAAAAAATCCTCAAGCGACGAAAAGGGCCTCTGTCTCCGCGCCTCCACTACCGCTTCCACTGCGGCAATCCCCACCCCCTTGACCGCACCCAAACCGAACCTTATGGAGCGGCCGGCCACTAAAAACTCCGCGCCGCAGAGGTTTATATCCGGCGGTAGTATATCGAGGGACAGGCTCCTGCATTCCTTTATGGACTTCACGACCTTGTCCGTGCTGTCCATGTCCGCGCTCAGGGTTGCGGCCATGAACTCCACCGGGTGATGGGCCTTCAGGTATGCGGTCAGATACGACAGGTAGGCATATGCGGCGGAATGCGATTTATTGAAGCCGTACTCCGCGAAATAGGCCATGAGGTCGAAGAGCCGGACCGCTTTTTTCTCCGGGATGCGGTTTGCCACCGCGCCTTTTATGAACGCCTCCTTGTGCTTTTCCATCTCCTCCGGCTTCTTCTTTCCCATCGCATATCTCAGGGCGTCGGCCTGCCCCATCGTGAAGCCGGCAAGCTTGTTTGCTATGCTCATCACCTGCTCCTGGTAGAGTATCACCCCGTATGTCTCATCTAATGTCTCCTTCAGCTCCGGCAGTTCGTACTTCACCGGCACAAGGCCCTTCTTCCTCTTTATATAGTCCTCTATCATCCCGCTCCCTATGGGGCCGGGCCTGTAAAGGGCCACGAGGGCTATGAGGTCCTCGAACCGGGAAGGCTCCATCTTCCGTGCAAGGTCCCTCATCCCCGGACTTTCGAGCTGGAATATGCCCGTCGTCTCGCCGGAGCTTATGAGCCTGTAGGTCTCCGGGTCGTCAAGGGGCACATCCCTCAGCGAGAGGGGGGACTTCAGGTAATTGAGGGCCTTCTCAAGGACGGTCAGGGTCTTAAGGCCCAAGAGGTCGAACTTTACGAGACCGAGGTCGGAAACGGACTTCATCTCAAACTGAGTGGTGATGGTGCCGTCCTGCGGGTTCCTGTAGAGGGGGACCGTTTCCGTAAGGGGCAGGGGGGATATGACCACTCCTGCGGCATGAGTGGAGGCATGTCTTGAAAGCCCCTCAAGCCGCGTTGCGATGTCTATGAGCTCCTTGACCTTCGGGTTTGAGTCGTAGAGCTCTTTGAGCTTGGGTTCGAGCTTTAGTGCGTCCTCTATTGTGGTTTTAGGCTCCTCCGGGATGAGTTTTGCTAAGCTGTCGGCCTCCTGATACGGGAAGCCCAAGACCCTTGCCACATCCCTTATGGCGGCCTTTGCGGCCATCGTCCCGAATGTTATAATCTGGGCCACATGGCCCGCGCCGTACTTTTCGGCCACATAGGCGAGGACCTCCGCCCGTCTTACCTTGCAGAAGTCCATATCTATGTCCGGCATGCCGAGCCTTTCGGGGTTCAGGAACCTCTCGAAAAACAGGTTATACCTCATCGGGTCTATCTCGGTGATGCCGAGTGAGTAGGAGACGAGGCTCCCTGCGGCCGAGCCCCTGCCCGGGCCCACCGGGATGGCCTTTTCTTTTGCGAAATTCACGAAGTCCCAGACTATGAGGAAATAAGAGGAGTAGCCCATTTTCCTTATAACGCCGAGCTCCTCCGAAAGCCTCCGGCGATAGGCCTCGGGCGGGTTTTCTCCGAACCTCTTTTTAAGCCCCTCTTTTGCGAGCCCTTCAAGGAACGCAAAGGGGTCTCCCCCCGGGGGCTCGTACCTCGGAAGGAGCGTCCTTCCGAGATGGAACTCCACATTGCACCTTTCTGCTATCTTCCGGGTGTTCATGACCGCATGGGGCAATTCCTTGAAGGCGTCTTTCATCTCCTCAGGGCTTTTGAAGTAGAACTCCTCGGACCCGAACCTGAGCCTGTCTGTGTCGTTTATGTTCTTTCCGGTCTGTATGCAGAGCAGTATGTCGTGGGCCCTTGCGTCTTCCTTTCTCAGATAATGACAGTCGTTGGTCGAAACGACCCCCAAGGCGAGCCTCCGTGAAAGCTCGACGAGCTTTTTGTTGACCTCTTCTTGTTCGGGCAGGCCGTTTGACTGAAGCTCGAGGAAAAAATCCTCCGGGCCGAAAAGCTCCCTCAGGCGGCCTGCGGTCGAAGCGGCCTTTTCGTCCATGCCCCGCGCAAGGTAATACGGGACTTCGCCCTTAAGGCAGGCGCTGAGGGCGATGAGCCCGGCCCCGTGCTCTTCGAGAAGGGCGTAATCTATCCTCGGCTTGTAGTAGAAGCCCTCGGTGTAGGCGCGGGAAACGAGCGCAGTAAGGTTCCTGTAGCCCGCATTGTCCTTTGCAAGGAGTATGAGGTGGAAACTGCCGCCCTCTTCGGCCTGCCTTTCGGCGCGACATAGACCTCACAGCCTATGACGGGCTTAAGCCCGGCCTTCGAGGCCGTCTTGTAGAACTCCACCGCGCCGAAGAGGTTTCCGTGGTCGGTGATGGCCACTGCGGGCATCCCCATCCGGACTGCGGTCTCCGCAAGCTCCCCTATCCTTATTGCGCCGTCAAGGAGGCTGTATTCGGTATGGAGGTGCAGGGGCACATAATCCGAGTGCTTCTGCATAGGGAATATTATACCACCGGAAGCAAAAACTTTCCGGTTAAAAGACCCCGCGGTCGAGCGTCCTGTACTGGATGGCCTCGGCTATATGGTGGGCGAGGATGTCCCCCGAGCCTTCCATGTCCGCTATGGTCCTTGAGAGCTTAAGTATCCGGGTATAGGCCCTTGCGGAAAGCGCAAGCTTCTGCATGGCCGAATCGAGCAGGGCCTGCGCCTCGGGCCCGAGCTTGCAGTGTTTCTTTATGTGCCTTGTCTTCATCCTTCCGTTTGAATATATCCTGTCCGCCCCGAACCTTTTAATCTGTAATTGCCTTGCCTTGAGCACCCGTTGCCTTATGGCCCCGGACCTTTCACCCTGATGTTCCGTGGAAAGCTCTCGATACGGGACGGCCGGGACCTCCAGATGGATGTCTATCCTGTCAAGGAGGGGGCCGGAGACCTTTCTTCTATACCTGTGTATCTGACCGGTGGTGCATGCGCACTGGTGCCTCCTGTCCCCGAAATACCCGCAGGGACAGGGGTTCATGGCCGCAACGAGCATGAATGCGGCCGGGTATGTTATAGAGGCCGCGGCCCTCGATACGGTCACATCGCCTTCTTCGATGGGCTGACGAAGGACCTCAAGGACATTCCGCTTGAACTCCGGAAGCTCATCTAAAAAAAGGACCCCGTTATGGGCGAGGCTGACCTCGCCGGGCCGCGGCGTCTGGCTGCCGCCGCCTATGAGCGCGACATCGGAGATTGTATGGTGCGGGGACCTGAAGGGCCTCGTTGCAAGAAGGGGCCGGCCCTCCCTGAGAAGACCCACGACGCTATGGACCCGGGTGGTCTCCACCGCCTCTTCCAATGTCATCGGCGGCAGAACCGTGGGAAGCCTCTTTGAGAGCATCGTCTTGCCCGAGCCGGGCGGCCCTATCAAAAGGACATTGTGCCCGCCTGCGGCCGCAACCTCGATGGCCCTCTTTGCGTGCTCCTGCCCCTTTACATCCGAGAAGTCGTCTTCGTATTCGGAGTTTTCGGCCATCGCCTGAAGGAGGTCCATCTCGAAGGGAATCTCCTTCCCGCCGCCGTTTAGGAAATCTATCACATCCGGGAGACTCCTCATCCCGAATACCGGGACGCCTTCGACGACCGCGGCCTCGCCTGCGTTTTCCTCCGGCAGGACGAGCTTAAGACCCATCTGCCTTGCAAGCAGGGCCGTGGAAAGCGCGCCCCTCACGGGCTTTATCCTCCCGTCGAGGGAAAGCTCTCCGGTAAGGATGAAGCCGTTTGAAGGCGCGCTGAGGCGGCCCTCGGCGGCCATAAGCCCTACGGCTATGGGGAGGTCGAAGGCGGAGCCTTCGTTTTTGAGGTCTGCGGGGGCGAGGTTTATCGTGACGGGCCTCAAGGGGAAGTTGACCCCTATGTTTTTAAGCGCGGCCCTCACCCGGTCCCTGCTTTCCTTGACCGCGGCATCCGGAAGCCCCACTATCGAGAAATACGGAAGCCCCCGGCTTGAGATGTCCACCTCGACCTCGACGGCCCGCGCTTCTATTCCGAGAAGGCTTGCGCTCAGGACCTTGGAGAGCATGGATGATTATATTGAGAGGGAATGGGTAAATTCAAGTAAGGGCGCCGTTGCAAGCTCCCAGCAGTCGGAAGCGGCAAGCGCCTTTGCGAACTTGAGGTTGGTCGTATGCCCTGTCCTTGAGGCGAATATGTGCCCCATCACGGGGAAGCCTATCAAGGAGAGGTCCCCGATGAGGTCCAGCACCTTATGCCTTATGAACTCGTCCTCGAACCTGAGGCCCGAGCCGTTCAGGACGCCGGTCTCGCTCAGGATTATGGCGTTTTCGAGCGAGCCGCCTTTAGCAAGGCCCCTCGCCCTCAGGCGCTCGACATCCTTGAGGAAGCCGAATGTCCTTGCAGGGGCAAGCTCCCTTACGAAGCTCTCTTCGCTTAGGCCTATGCTCAACTGCTGGTGACCGAGAAGATGATGGTTGTAGTAAGTCCGGTAGGTGATATGGAAGCCCTCGTGGGGCATGGCGTAGATTTCCGCATTGCCCTCTTTAAAGGCAAAAGGCTTTTGTATCCTCAGGTGGGGCTTTTCCGCGGCCTGTGCGGCAATGCCCGCCTGAAGGATGATGTCCACGAACTTTACGGCGCTTCCGTCGAGGATGGGCACTTCCGGGCCGTCCATCTCCACGATGAGGTTGTCTATGCCGAGTCCGGAAAGGGCCGCAAGGAGGTGCTCTACGGTCTTAACCCTCGTGCCGTTTACCCCAAGAGTAGTTGCAAATGCGGTATCGGACACGGAGTTGCAATCGGCGTTTATCAAGACCCCCTTGTCCTTTCTCAGGAACTTGACTCCGGTGTCCCTCGGCGCGGGCACAAGCCGTAAGGAGCACTCCGAGCCTGTGTGAAGCCCTATCCCCTCGACCCCGATCTCCCGCTTTAATGTCCTTTGGTTCCGCATGACAGGTATTTTGTATGCAAAGAGAATGCCAGCGATTTATTCAGCTAAGTCGGGGTGTTTCAGATGTGCGTGTGTTTTTTATGCCATCCGCATTGAATCAAAGCCACAGTTTTAGACTTCGCCTTCTATTTAGACTTCGCCTCCGACGACCATTTCGGGGACCCTAAGCGTAGGCATGGCATCGGAGACCGGCACGCCCTGACCGTCCTTGCCGCATGTGCCGATGGCGAAGCCGAGGTCCGAGGCGACCATATCTATGGGCATAAGGACGGCAGGGCCGTTTCCCGTAAGCGTAGCGCCCCTTACCGGCTCCCCCACCGAGCCGTTTTCGATCAGATACCCCTCAAGGACATCGAATACGAAATCCCCGGTAACGGTATTCACCTGGCCGCCGCCCATCTTCTTTACGAGGAGCCCCCTATGGGTCGCCCTGATGACTTCTTCGGGCTTGGCACCGCCTGAGGCTATGAGCGTATTGGTCATGCGCGGGATGGGCCTGTGCTGGTAGGACTGCCTTCTACCGTTTCCGGTTGAGGTTGCGCCCGCTTCCATGGCACGCAGCCTGTCGTAGAGATAGCCCTGAAGGATTCCGTCTTTTACGAGGACTGTCCTTTGGGAGGCCGTGCCCTCGTCGTCGAACCTGAAGGAACCCCTTTTATTGGGGAGGGTCGCATTGTCCATGACCGTGACGACTTTTGAGGCCACCTGCTTGCCCAATTTCCCGGAGAATACCGAAAGCCCCTGCCGGGCGAGGTCGGCCTCGAGGCCGTGGCCTATGGCCTCGTGTATCATAGTGCCGCCCGCCTCCGAGGATATCACAACGGGCATTCTTCCGCCCGGGGCCTTTTTCGCCCGGAGCATCATAAGGGCCCGCCTGCCGGCCTTGACCGCGGCCTCCGGAAGTGGGGTCTCCTCGAAAAGCTCAAACCCTATGAGACCGCCTATGCTTTCGTATCCGGTCTGTATGAGGCCCCCCTCTTGGGCCACGACATTTACGATTGCGGTCGTATATACCCGCTCGTCCTCGGCAAGCTCGCCCATGGATGTGGCGATAGTGACCTTCTGGATGAGGTCGCTATAGCCGACCGTAACCTGCCTGATGCCGTGCCCCAGCCCCCTGGCCTCGGATTCCGCGGACTTGACCATCTTCACCTTGCGCTCAAACGGGACGCTCTCCGGAGGGAGGCTTATCCTGAAGCCCACTGAGGGGGTCTTTCTCCTCAGGTCAAGCTCGACAACCCTGCCTGCGGCCTCCAATATCGCAGGGGGCCGTGCCCCCGATATCGCGAGCGGGAGCATCCCGGCAATCTCAAGGAGCGTCTTTTCGTCAAGCTCGTTTGAAAAGGCATAGGCGGTCTTTCCGCCCGCAATCAGCCTTATGCCCGCTCCCTGCTCGCCTCCCGAAACGACCTGCTCTACCTTCCTGTCCTCGACCCTTACGGATACAGAGGTCCTTTGTTCGACGAAGACATCGGCATAGTCTCCGCCTTCCTTTAACGCCTTTTTTATGATTTCCGCCAAAAGCCCGCTGTCCAAATGGGATTCCTCCGCCCGATGGTTGTGATATTATAGCATCTAAAGGTATGCTCGGCATCATAGGCGGAAGCGGGCTTAGGGGCATTGCAGGGCTCAAGGGGGCCGAAGAAAGGGTCGTAACGACCCGGTTCGGCGAGCCCTCCGGCCCGTATCTCATCGGAGAAATAGCCGGGCAAACGGTTGCGTTCCTTTCGAGGCACGGCACGCCGCACAGAATCCCCCCGCATAAGATCAACTACAGAGCGAACATCTCCGGGTTTAAGTCCTTGGGCGCAGAAAGACTGCTCTCGGTAAGCGCGGCAGGCGGTATCAACCGCGCCTTAAGGCCCGGGGACATCGTCCTTCTTGAGCAGGTCATAGACCTCACGCAGGGGGCAAGGGCCTCGACTTTCTATGAAGGCGATGAAGTCGTCCATGTGGACTTCACGGAGCCTTATTGCCCGGAGCTGAGGCAATGCCTCTTTCGAGCCGGAGAGATTACCGGCATACCGCTTTCAACCGGCACATACATATGCGTTCAGGGTCCGAGGCTCGAAACAAGGGCGGAAATCGAGCTCTTTGCCCGTGCAGGCGCAGATGTCGTCGGGATGACGGGAATGCCCGAGGCCGCGCTTGCGAGGGAACTTGAGCTTTGCATGCAGGCCGTCGTCGTAGTCACGAACTATGCGGCAGGCATCTCGCAGGATAGGCTCACAACGGCAGAGGTCGTGGGGAAGATGAAAGACTCCGAGGCCCGTGTTGCGGCCCTCCTTGAGAAGGCCCTCCCGCTGATTCCGAAAGACAGGGCCTGCCCCTGCAAGGACGCCTTGAGGGACGCTAAGTTTTGACCCTTATCCTGTAGCCCTTTATCTTGGCCCTCAGGGTGTTTCTGCTTATGTCCAGGATGTTTGCGGCCTTGACCTGATTGCCTCCGGTCTCTTCGAGCACTATCTCGATGAGGGCCTTTTCGGTCTCCGAGACGACCGTATCGTGGAGGTTGGAGCTTATGCCGGTAATGGTCTTCATATACCGCCTGAGCTTGTGTTCGAGGAACTCCTTGATTGAGCCCTTTCCGTCTATTAAGAAGTCCTTCTTCTCTATGACCGGGCCTTTGGACACGATATACGACTTCCTTAATGCGGCCCTCAGCTCACGGACATTTTCATGCCATGGGTTTTCGGCGAGGAACTCTTTGGCCTCTCTTGAAAGCCTCTTGGGCCCGGCGTCAAACAGCCTCACGGCCTCATCGAGGAAGTGCTTTGCAAGGGGCAGTATATCCGCTTTTCTCTTTCTTAGGGGAGGCACCTTTATGAGGCCCCACGGGGAACTGACCTCCTCGATGCCCGAGGCGGTAGAGGCTATAATGCGCGCGGTGTCCTGCTTGAGCGCAAAGAGGCATTCTATGTCGGCAACCCCTTTTATGAAAAGCGTCCCGGGGGTCGGCGACCCCTGGCAGATTGGGGTCGCTGACCCCAATATGGCGGGGGGCACTGCCCCCTCAGCGCTCAATGCCGTAAAAGGCCCTGCTTTTTGTTTGCTCAGGCAATGGATGGTCCTTGCGATTAACCCCCTGCCCGTGCCTTCCTCTCCGGAGAGCAGGACGGGCCCGCTTCCGGGCGCGGCCTTCACCACCTGCCTCATGACCCTGAGCATCTCCGGGCTTTGCGCTATCACGGGCGGCGGGCTGACCATCGAGACCCTGAGGCGGTAGAGTTCATCCCTTGCGTCCATGAACTCCGACGCCTTTCCGACCGCATGCCTGAGGTGTTCAGGCAGGGACTTTTCGATGCAGGCCCATGCCCCTTCCTTAAGCAGGGCCGGGTCTTTGCCGAGGGTTATCACGACCCCGGCCGGGTGGTAGTCTCTTATGAGCCTCAAGCCCTCTACGCCCCCGTCGAGCACCACTATCTGAGAATCAC